>JAAFHM010000458.1 GCA_013298375.1 Ignavibacteria bacterium
CTGAATCAGCCCGCAGCACTTTTACCGCTTGTCGAAGAGCAGATAGCCCGCACACCACAATCGGGCTTGCGCTCAGTGGAACTCTTCTCGCTCAAAGGCGACCTGCTTTGGAAAATCGGCAAAACAGCACAAGCCGAAGAAGCGTGGAAATCGGCTCTTGTCGCCGCGCCCGCGTCGCAACCCGCATTTGCGACCATTGCCCGTGCGCAATCCGGCAATCGCGCGTTTGACCTTGCCATTGCGACGCTCTTGCAAGGGCGAACACGCCTTGGCTCACCAGCGCTTTTTTCCGACGACCTCAGCCAACTGTATGGTGCAGTGAGCAATTTCACTGCCGGAGCGCAGGAAGTTCTTACCTTTTTGAAACAGACCAACAACCTCAATACCGCCCAAGGGCGCATTGCGGCTTATCTCATCACGCCAAAAGGCACCGAGCAAACCAACGGCGTTCTTGAGAAAACTGCCGCCGCCGAACCCAATAATTTTCTTGTTCAACGGCTCTACGGCTGGTTTTTGCGGGAAATCAAGGATTACGCCCGTGCGCTTGATGTGACGCAACGGCTGGATAATATGCTCAATGCCCAAGGGCGGGAATTGCTTATGTTTGCGGAGAAAGCACGTCAGGAACGCTTCTACGATGCGGCGCTGAAAGGGTACGGCTTGGTTATTGACAAAGGGCGGCTCAATCCTAATGCGCTTTCGGCGTTCTACGGCTATGCCCGCACGATGGAAAGCCGCTTGGAAGAAGCAAAAACCGCCGGTACAACCTTTAGCGATGAGGAATTGAAGGGTATTGTTGCCCGCTATCGGGCTGTGGTGGCGGATTATCCGGGAACGCAATATGCGGCGGAGTCCCAATACCGCATAGCACGGATGATGCAGGATAATTTCAAAAAGCCGGAAGCTGCCGAACAAGAGTTTATCAAACTTGTCCAACAATATCGGGGTTTTCCGATTGCGGCGCGGGGAGCGGTGGATTTGGGGATGCTCTACACCGAGCAGAATCAAATGCCGAAAGCTGCCGAGACCTTCCGCATGACGCTTCAAACCTTCGCCCGGATGCGCAACGAATGTGATGAAGCAGAATTCCGACTTGCTGAATTGGAATATTTTAGCGGCAATCTTGATTCCGCCGACCGCCGTTTTGCCAAACTTGCGGCGAATACGAATGCGGATATTGCCAATGACGCATTGGAGCGGCTGGCGCTTTTGGAGCAGAAGCGCACCCCCGAAGGCGAGGAGACTATCAAGCGTTTTGCTGCCGCCGAACTCCTTGAGCGCCGTAGTATGTTTGATGAAGCGGTTGTGGGATTTTCTGCGTTGGCAAATCTCATCAAGCCGACGGCTGCTCATGCCGTTATCGGCGAACAAGCTCTCTTGCGAGCTGGCAGCATTGAGCTTCGGCGTAAACGCTACGAAGCCGCGCAAAAGCTCTTTGCCCAGCTTTTGCAGCAATTTCCCGAAGGCACACTTGGAGATTTCGCCATGATGTATGAGGCAGACGCGATCGCACTGCAAGGACGCAAAGATGAAGCGATTGCGCTCTACACGCAAGCATTAGCCCGATTCTCCCGTTCAACGCTCTTGCAACAAATTCGCCTCAAAATCCGCAAGTTGCGCGGCGATGCGTGAAAAAAATCTGCACACGTGGCACCAGCACACCAAGTAAAAACGGGCAGCCCGCCTCAGAAGCGAACTGCCCGCCGAAATATATTCATCATTCGTCGTAGAATTACCGTCCGCCAACGATGCGTCCTGAACCGGTAATGGTGGAACGAACGCTGGGATTGCCAAAGTAAATAATGCTTCCCGAACCACTAATAGTGCCATCCAGCGCCTGCGAAGCTGTCACGGTGATATTGCCAGAGCCGGTAATGCTCGCGGTGGCTTGTTGTACCGCGCAGTTGCGGGCATCAATATTACCGCTTCCGCTTACGGTATAGTTTCCGCTTGTGGCTTTGCCATTGACGAACATATCACCCGAACCTGTGATGCGTCCCGTAAAACTTGGTGTGTCAATTTCTTTGATGGTCATATTGCCGGAGCCGCTTATTTGGGCGTTTGTGAGCATATCGGTGCTGGCTTTGATGGTCAGGCGCGTTGGCGCAAGGAAACTGCGGTCGGAACTGATTGTCAGTACACCGCCGACAACTTCTGTTTTGATATATTGCAGAATATTATCATCGGTGCTAATTTCCAGACTTGGCGACTGTTTGCAGACGATTTCGACGTTTCCACTTAATTGATTCGAGATGCCCGTAAAAGAAGTAACGGTGCGCTTTTGAGTGGTAATCGTTCCATTGCCGACAATATTATCCAAGCCGTTGATATTGATAAAGCAGCTTGAAAGTGAGATGGTTAGTGCAACAGCAGCAACAAGTGCGCGAACAGTAGTGAAGATGGCGTTCATTATGAATCCTTGTGAAAAATATGATAAAGAAGTTGTATTCGGTATTCAAAAAGAAAAAGCCGCAGGGCAAAAAAAGGTTACAAATCAGAAAGAAGTTTTCACGTTTATTCAATCAATATTTATGCGAAACTGTTTACTTTGTCGTCGTTATACTAAAAGTGGTCAAAGATTTTATACGCAGCACTCGCCCGACGGCAGCGTACTTGCTCTCCTCAGCCGCCGGACGGGGAAATTTTTTCGACCTTTTTCGGTATATCTCGGTACTCTTGTTCTCGTCATTTTTTCTCTCCTCCCGGCACGTTTGCCCGCTCTCTCCGACTCAACAACAGCCCCCAACACACCTCCCAAAGCCGATGTTGGCGCAATACTCCTCAGCGACGTGCAGCTTGCGCTTGCCGACGGCGGAGCATATTTCACTGCTCCCTTGAAGTTTGCGGCAAAAGACTGGCTCTTGGCGGCGGGCGCACTTGGCGGCTCGGCAGCATTGCTCCCACTTGATGAATCATTGAACGCTCTGATGCTGCGAAACCGCTCCCAAACAGCAAATGTTTTTGCAGATATTGGGCAGTATTACGGAGACCTTGCCGTTGGAGGTGGCATTGGTGCAGGTGTTTATGCGATTGGTCTGGCGACCAATAATGCGGACGTGCGAATCACAGGGCGGCTTGTTTTGGAGGCACTTGTCGGTAGCGGAGTCGTGACAATCACGCTCAAATCCCTGTTCGGGCGCAGCCGCCCGTATCGTGAGGAAGGCGCATTCGTTTTCCGCCCCATACAGTTCGACACTGATCGGACTGCTTTTCCCTCCGGACACGCTACGGTAGCATTTGCAGTCTCAACGGTGCTGGCGGAACGTATCGGAGACCCATGGATTGGTGCGGGGTTGTATGCACTCGCCTCACTGACGGCACTTTCCCGAATGTATCACACAAAACACTGGGCTTCGGATGTGCTTCTGGGCAGTGCGATTGGCATGGGAGCAGGGCTGCTTGTAACGCACTTTGAGCGAGAGCGCAAGAAATTGTTAAGTGGGGGTGAACGTTTGTTCGTCTATCCGACGCTGACGGGCGTGGGGCTGACGTACCACTTTCGGTGAGAAACGCCGATGGAGAGTGGTGCTTACAACCGAAGCCGCTCAAATTCTTGTCGGAAGAGGTATTCTTCTTCCGGTAGGAATTCCCGTTTTCGGCGCGACATGACCGTTCGCGCCAGTGCTATGGCTTTCTCCACCTCAAACTGCGGCGAGGTCTCTAGCCCGCCCCACGAAAAGGACGGCACATATTTTTCCGGCGAGCGGTCGAAAACATTAGCACTGATGCCGCTTACCGTGCCGGTATTGAACGACGTGTTGATAGCGCTTTTGGTGTGGTCGCCTGCCAACAAGCCCAGTGATGTTGCGCCCGTTGAGATTTCATGCGCTTTATCGGCAGAAAAACGGACGCGAATGGTGCTGTAATTATTTTTCAAATCGGAAACATCTGTCCCAGCACCCAAATTCACCCATTCACCGATAAACGAATAGCCCAAACAGCCGTCGTGCTGCTTGTTGCCGAATGCCTGAAAAATCGTGTTTTTGATTTCTCCATTGACTTTGGAATATTCGCCGAGCGACGTGCCTTCGTACAATCGCGCTCCGGCTTTGATAAGTACATTATCGCCGATAAAGCACGGTCCCACAATACTCACGTGCGGCTGAATTTC
>JAAFHM010000390.1 GCA_013298375.1 Ignavibacteria bacterium
TTTGCACACGCTGACGCGGTTTCGGTTTGGAAAGATTGCGTTCAAGGTCGAGCAAGCTGTCGGCATCTTCGGCAATCGCCGAAACGTAGTCAATACGGTTCATTTGAGAAATCAATGCTTAAAGAACTGTTGTTTTTACTATGTAAAATAACAAAAGTATAATCAAAACGGTATAAGAAAAAACACACGAAAAATGGCATAAAACAAAAAGCCGCACGATTACAAGAACCGTGCGGCTTTTCTTTTGCTATGCTAAAATCTACATCATCGCCCCAAAATACTCTCGATTCATCAGCGCAATATTTTCCATCTTGATTTCTTTCGGGCAGACTGCTTCACACTCGCCATGATTAGTGCAATTCCCGAAGCCAAGTTCATCCATAGCACGAATCATGTTTGCTGCTCGGAAATGGCGCTCTACCTGACCTTGAGGCAAATTGGCAAGGTGTGAGATTTTTGCACTCGTAAAGAGCATTGCCGATGCATTGGGGCAAGCCGCCACACACGCGCCGCAGCCGATACATTGAGCCGCATCCATCGCACGATCAGCCGCTTCTTTAGGAATCGGAATCGCGTTGGCATCGGGCGTACCACCGGTGCCGACGGAAATATAGCCACCCGATTGGATAATGCGTTCAAACGATGTGCGGTCAACAGCAAGGTCTTTAATCACCGGAAACGCTTTTGCCCGCCAAGGCTCAATCGTGATCGTGTCGCCATCCGAGAACGATCGCATATGGGTTTGGCAAAGCGTTGTTGCTTCATCGGGTCCGTGCGCATAGCCGTTGACCATTGCGCCGCACATTCCGCATATTCCCTCGCGGCAATCGTGGTCGAATGCAACGGGGTCTTTGCCTTCTTTGATGAGTTGTTCGTTGAGCATATCAAGCATTTCCAAGAACGACATTTCGGTCGAAACACCTTTTATCTTGTATTCTTCCATGCGCCCTTTGGTCTTGGAGTTTTTTTGCCGCCAGATTTGCAGCGTTAAACTCAGCATTTTTCCATGTCCGTTGGACGTTCCATTGAGAGTAGCCATTATTTGTAGCTCCTTTGCGTCAGTTTCACGTTTTCAAAAATTAACTGCTCGACGTTGCGAGTTTGTGCGCCACTTTTGCCTGTCCATTCGTAAGCAGCGACGTGTGCGAAGTTATCATCATCACGTTTTGCTTCCCCTTCTTCGGTTTGATGCTCGGTGCGGAAATGTCCACCGCAGCTTTCCTCACGGACAAGCGCGTCTTTGGCAAAAAGCTCGCCAAACTCAAGGAAATCTGCCACGCGCCCAGCACGTTCAAGTTGCTGGTTAAATTCGCCCGCTTCGCCCGTCACGTTGATACTATTCCAAAATTCTTCACGAAGTTCCGGAATACGCTTCAATGCTGATTCCAAGCCGTCTTTGCTTCGTGCCATTCCACAATCATTCCACATGATTTTCCCTAATTCTTTGTGGAATGCTAGTGGTGTTTTGTTGCCTTTCACGCTCAAGAGCTTGTTTACACGCTCGTTGACATCATTTTCCACTGCACCAAACTCAGGAGCATTGGTCGCAACGGGGTCGAGTTTTGTTCCGCCCAAGTAATTGCCAATCGTGTATGGAGCAACAAAATAGCCATCCGCCAAGCCCTGCATCAGTGCTGATGCGCCCAAGCGGTTTGCGCCGTGGTCAGAGAAATTCGCCTCGCCCAAGACAAACAAGCCCGGAATGGTGCTTTGAAGGTTGTAATCCACCCACAAACCGCCCATGGTGTAATGCACGGCGGGATAAATTTGCATCGGGGTTTTGTACGGATTTTCGGCAGTAATTTTCGCGTACATATCGAACAAGTTGCCGTAGCGGTCACGGATGACATTTTCGCCGACACGGGCAATCGAAGCCGCAAAATCAAGATAGACAGCCTGTCCTTCGCCCACGCCACGACCTTCATCGCAAACTTCTTTTGCATTACGCGACGCAATATCACGCGGCACTAAATTACCAAACGCCGGATATTTGCGCTCCAAGAAGTAATCGCGCTCTGCTTCGGGAATGTCCTCAGCACGGCGTTTGTCGCCTTTTGCTTTCGGCACCCAGACTCTACCATCATTCCGCAAACTCTCGCTCATCAGCGTCAGTTTGGATTGGTCTTCGCCATGCACAGGAATACAGGTCGGGTGGATTTGCGTATAGCATGGGTTGGCGAAAAACGCGCCCCGACGGTGCGCCCGCCACGTAGCGGTGACATTACAGCCTTGCGCATTGGTGGAGAGGAAAAAGACGTTGCCATAACCGCCTGTGCAAAGCAGCACGGCATCAGCAGAATGGCGCTCGACCGCACCCGTGACGAGGTTGCGAGTGATAATTCCCCGTGCGCGACCATCAACGACGACCAAATCCAGCATTTCCGTACGGGTGTGCATCTCGACATTGTTCAAATGAATTTGGCGTGAAAGCGCTGAGTATGCGCCTAAAAGCAACTGCTGTCCCGTTTGCCCACGTGCATAGAACGTCCGTGAAACCTGTGCGCCACCGAAAGAGCGGTTGTCCAGCAATCCACCATATTCGCGGGCAAAAGGAACGCCCTGCGCGACGCATTGGTCAATGATATTGACACTGACTTCCGCCAAACGATGTACATTTGCTTCGCGGGCGCGATAATCGCCGCCTTTGATGGTATCGTAGAAGAGCCGATGTACGCTGTCGCCGTCATTGCGGTAGTTCTTTGCTGCATTGATGCCGCCTTGCGCCGCAATGCTGTGCGCCCGACGCGGGCTGTCTTGGAAGCAAAAGGCTTTTACTTTATAGCCCATATCGCCCAGCGATGCGGCTGCCGATGCGCCCGCCAAGCCTGTTCCAACGACAATTACCGAGAATTTGCGGCGATTCGCAGGATTCACGAGTTTGGATTCAAACTTGTGTTTTTCCCACTTCTCACCAAGCGGTCCACTGGGAACTTTGGAGTCGAGTACTGTTGCCATAGTCAATTACGAATTAGGAATGACGAATTAGGAATTAGATCTGACGTTCTTGAGCGCGTTTCTTTGCACAATCCTTCTGCGCGGCGTAAAATACATTTTTCGCTTGTATCGCACAAAAATTCCGTGCAACTTTCTTGTCAATTATTGCACAAAACTCACAACACGGATTTGCCGCAGCAAGTTCCAGTTTGAACGAAATTGGAGAATGGGGCGAAAAATATGCCCTATTGCGCTTGGCGGGGTTCGTCGGCAGCGTCCTCATTCAGAATGTCGCCATTCAGAAGCTGCGCTGCGAGTTCTGGCGTGAGATGCTCCGCAACCCGCTCTACGATTGGGGCTAACTCATTGGCTGTCCTTACAAAGACCATTTTATGAGGTCTATGCTGCCGTTTGTGGTGAACTTTTTTCAGGAATGAATACTCATCTCGAAATTATTATTGGTTTTGACAAATTTTGCGTTGAAGTTGCTACACTTAAAATATAGAGACCCTGAGGTAGATCTCCAATTTTAACCATAGATTTGTCTAGTGCTTGAATGTCCTCGTACCCTTTTTCATATACCACCGTTCCATTTGTATTTATCAGTCTTATGGTCACGTCTTGACCACGCATAAGCAATAGCTCTACAAAAAGAATATCAGATACTGGGTTGGGATATACGTTAAAACGGATAATGTCTAAGTTGGAAATAGTATCGCCAAGCGCAGCACCATCAATAAAAGAGCCGATTAAAGTGATTGATTTGGAGTAATTAAGCCTAAACGTAGAATGGTTAAACGATTCTTTGGCAGTAATAAGCCCTTTGTTTTTAACGTATTGAGCGCTAATCGTTAATTGAGAAACACCATTAAGAATAGGCGGAGAAGCCTGCTCTTCACCGAGAAAATTGAGATAACCAGATGTTTTTGTCACTGTCGTTGTAACGGAGAGACCACTACTTCTTTGAGGGGAGAAACCCCGTGTACCCAAAAGCGACGAATGCTGAAATGTAATAGCTTGATTGCTTTGAATGCTCCATTTCTGTATCACAAGTTCCTCATTATTTTTCCATTCTAACAGCGTTGAATCTGTTGCACGTTCATAACGAGCTGAGTTGTTGTCTATGCTTTTGATGACAGCATACTTGTTTTGCCTTATCAAAGTATCTTTCGCAACATATTCTACAATTTTCGTGTTATTTCGTTGCCCATTACTTGCTTGATATTGAGATGCCATATAGATCCATCTGTTGCCAACTGTAAGGGATTTCATTGGTAATCTTGCGGAATCAATTTGCGCACACAAACTTGCACGTTCTATCCAAACTAAAGCGATGAGTGAGCATAAAAGCACTCGATAAGAAGATAGGGGTATTTTCATGGCGGAAAAGAAATTTGTTGATATTCCAAGGGGATTGAATGACACGCTCCAAATTTTATGACTTCTCATTAAGGCTTTGCGCATAGTTCCTGTATTTGCTTTTCTCTATCCGTTATTCGTCGGCTCACTAGCAATATCCCCATTTATCAATTGCGCGGCAAGTTCCGGCGTAAGATGCTCCGCAACCCTCTCTACGATTGGATGTGGGTCATTCGGGTCGAAGAGCATTCCCGTACAAAGGCACATTTTACGCTCGGTTCGGGTAAGAACATCCACGTTGGGGCAGGAATTACAGCCATTCCAGAAGGTATCGTCTTGGGTAAGTTCGGAAAAATGGACAGGCACGTAGCCAAGTTCGGTATTAATCTTCATCACCGCTTGGCTTGTGGTAATGCCGAAAATTTTCGCATTCGGATATTTTTCTCGTGAAAGCTCGAAAACACGCCGTTTGATGCGGGTTGCCAAGCCGTA
>JAAFHM010000176.1 GCA_013298375.1 Ignavibacteria bacterium
CCGGGTATGGATGGTCAAAAAGTATTGCGTGCTATTCGAGATTTGGAGCAAGACCACAATATTGAAGGTCTATCACGGTCGAAAGTCGTGATGGTAACGGCGCTCGGTGACAAACATAATGTTACGACCGCCTACAAAGAAAACTGCGACGCATACCTCGTCAAACCATATGAAGAGGCGAAATTGGTTGATACCATTAAAAAACTTGGCTTGCTCCCGACCCCCTAAGTCGTTTCCCCGATGATTCGGACGCATCAAGACCAATCTATGACGTATAGTTGCCCAATGATGCTCCGGTCTCAATGACTCGACAATAAAATAACAAACAAAGGCGACGATTTCTTGCTATCTCATATTCCATGTTTATATGAAACGTATTTTGGTTATTGAGGACGATGTCAGTCTGCGTGAATTTATGATTAAGTATTTTCTTGAAAAAGAAGGATACCAAGTTATTACGGCTGAAAATGGGGAAATTGGTTTAGATAAAGCTAAACACGAGTTGCCAGATCTCATCATTTGCGATATTATGATGCCGAAAATGAATGGCTATGAAGTCATTCAGGCGCTCCATGAATACACGCCGACCGCAAGCATACCGTTCATTTTCTTAACGGCGATGAGTGACCGTGCGAATATCCGCGACGGCATGAATCTTGGCGCAGATGACTTTCTCACGAAGCCCTTTGTCAGTCAAGAGTTGATTACGGCGGTCAGCAAGCGTTTGGAGAAAAAAGCCAGCACCGAAACACGTGCTAATGAGAAGCTCAAAACACTCCGCGACAAAATCACCAGCGTCTTGCCACATGAGTTCCGTACGCCGCTCTCCACCATTCTGTCAGCATCCAATATTCTTTTGGATGAGTGCGACACGATTGATAAAGACGAACTCCGCGAGATGCTTGGTTATATCAATACTTCTGCCAAGCGCCTTAATCGTCTTATCGAAAATTACCTGCTCTACATCAGCCTAGAAAATACGACGTTGAGCGAGGAGATGCGGAATGAAACAACGCTCTGCACCGATGAACACATTCGGGAGTCTGTTGTTAATCAAATCAAGAAATATAATCGCGTTCAGAATTTAGTTTGGCGCTCAGAGCTGCCCGGCGGCAGTGTTCGTGTTTCGATGTCTGAATCCTACCTCAATAAAATTCTGGAAGAAATTGCGGATAATTGCTGCAAATTTTCGGACGATGGTACGCCCATTAGTATTTCTGCTCTTGTGGAAAATCAACACCTTGTCGTGGAATTTGTTGACCAAGGAATTGGTATGGACAAAGATCAAATTGCTCAAATCGGCGCGTTTATGCAGTTTAATCGTGAAGTCCGCGAACAGCAAGGCGGCGGCTTTGGTCTAACCTTAGCGAAGCGCATTATTGAGATTCACGGCGCTACGCTTCACATCGAAAGCATCGTTGGTACGAAAACGACCGTCCGCTTCTCTATCCCCTTGGCACGGTAAACGCCTTTTCCTCTTGCTATGAATATTCTTCTTTGCGCCTGTATCGTGTTGGCTTTTTTGCCGACAATGATACAGGCGCAACGCATTCCAGAGCGATTTATTCTTATCAATCCCCTTTCCGCCCCGCTCTCCCGTGAGGTCATTGCTAAAGCCGCCGATTCCTCTTGTGTTTGGATGGCGAGTTCCGGCTTTTGGTCAGGATTCGAGCGCTATCTTGCCAGTGATAATGCCCACGCTTGGCGCAACCCATTTGGCGGATATGCAGAAATCGTGCGCCTTCGCAGTGCTTCAGGCAAACAATCCAGCATCTTCGCCATAGGAACATTTGAACACGTCGCCGACCCCAATAACGACATTAGCTTCAATCCCCGTGCTGTCTGGTGGGAAGAAGGGATTATCTATGCAACCGAGCTAGACTCTCTGCGCCTTGGGACGACGTTTGCCGCGCCCTCGACCCTGCAAGTAGGCTATTACCATCGCTGCCGCCACGAGATAGATAATCTTTTTCGGAATGAAAGCCGAATTATGATTTATGGCAGTTTGACGGGCAAATATATCGTACAACTGCCCAGCACTTCTCCGCAGGAATCGGCGTTTATCGCCGCCCGAACTGATATTTACACAATTCGCACGGACTATCGCTTTCCCTTCCGGCATACCACGACGCTTCCCAGCTATTTCGACCTCGTAGGCTCTTTCGGACTCAATGCGCATTACCGCAATGCTCTGCCATGGAAGCAGCTTGGCTGGTACGCCAGCGCACGGATTCTTGCTGCCGGATATGCTGCTAATCGTGAGTTTTTCGGGCGCTTTGGCGCTATCAATGCAGGGCGCTTGGATTATGGCGCAACGCTTGGCTTGGCAATAGAAGGCGCGGTGCGCTGCCAAATCGGGTTGCACTATGAATACCTCGCCGATCCTGAAGTGAAGCCGTTTCCAGAGCCACAACATTTGCTTTCCATCGGTTTTACCTTTTTGTCGCCGCAAGGATTGTGGTAGTTTTTGCGTAATCGGAGATCTTTTCTTTCCGTCCTACGCTTTCCGAAGCGTAGAACGGATTTCCCGGAACCAACCCCAAAAGAAGTCGTACCGGGAAAACCTTCCGATGGCAGCATTCTTGCACTCCTCAGCCGTCGGAAGGAGATACTTGACCAGTGACAAATCCCAATTATCGTTAGCACTTCCAACCTTATCCACCTACTTTTATGACACTCCATCCCATACAAATTGCACCATCACTACTTTCCGCCAATTTTGCACGATTGGAAGACGACGTGCGTAGGTGCGAAGCCGGAGGCGCAGAAATCCTGCACGTGGACGTAATGGACGGACATTTTGTGCCGAATATTACCATCGGTCCGCTTGTTGTAGAAGCACTGCGCCCGGTAACAAAACTCGTTCTGGACTGCCATTTGATGATTGCCGAGCCGGACAGGTACATTAGCGCTTTTGCGAATGCCGGGGCAGACTGGATTTCTATTCACGTCGAGGCGACAAAACATCTCCACCGCACCCTTTCAATGGTTCGAGAACACGGCAAGCGCACGGGCGCTGTGCTGAACCCCGCAACGCCACTTTCGAGCGTGTTCGATGCTGCGGAGTATTGCGATTTTATCCTGCTTATGTCGGTGAATCCCGGATTCGGTGGGCAGAAGTTTATTACCTCATTTCTGCGCCGCGCCGCAGAATTACGCGCTTTTCTGGACAATAATGGCTTGGAGCGCGTTGAAATTGAAGTTGATGGCGGTGTTGTGGCGGACAATGCCGAAGCTATCGTTCGCGCTGGAGCAAACCTGCTCGTAAGTGGCTCCGGCGTTTTTCGGGGAAATCCGTTGGAAACTATTCCCGCTTTGCGCAAAGCCGCCGAGCGTGGGCAAGGACTAACTATTTGAACATCAAGGGCTACGAACAGTACACCTAAAAACTATACAAGATTGCTCATTTTTATACAAAACGACCACACTTTAGATGCTCCGTAGCCACAAAATAACGCTCAATCCGAACAACAAGCAGCGCACGTATTTTGCAAAGGCTTGCGGTGTGTCGCGTTTTGCCTACAACTGGGCGTTGGCGGAGTGGAAACGGCGCTACGAAGCCGGCGAAACGGTCTCGGAAGGCGCATTGCGCAAAGAACTCAACAGCATCAAACGCGAACAGTTTCCGTGGATGCTCGAAGTAACCAAATGCGCTCCACAACTGGCAATCATGGACTTGGGCGAAGCATTCAAGCGCTTTTTCAAGAAGCAAACCCGACATGGTAACCATGGCTTTCCACGCTTCAAGAAAAAAGGCATTCGTGATAGTTTTGAACTTTCTAACGACCAATTTCACGTAAGCGGCAACCGCATCAAAATCCCGAATTTGGGCTGGGTACGAATGCGAGAATCGGTGCGGTTTGTGGGCAAAATGATGAAAGCGACTGTTTCACGCCGCGCCGACAAATGGTTTGTGAGCATCACCGTTGAAACCGACGATATTCCGAAGGCAGACGAGAACCAAGCTGTTGTTGGGGTGGACGTAGGAATCAACGCGCTTGCAACCTTGTCGGACGGCAGAAGCATTGCTGGCGCGAAGGCGCATAAACACTTGCTTCCACGTTTACGCAGAGAATCGCGGGCGATGTCGCATAAGGTTATCGGCTCACAGAATCACCGCAAAGCCGCACGACGACTTGCACGAACGCACTACCGCATCTCATGTTTGCGCGAGGATTGCTTGCACAAACTTACCACCGACCTTGTCCGAAACTATGGCGTAATTGCCATTGAAGACCTGAACGTGGCGGGTATGGTCAAGAACCGACGCTTGGCGCGAAGCCTGATGGACAGTTCGTTTGGCGAGTTTCGCCGCCAAGTCGAGTACAAAGCGGCAATGTGCGGGCGGCGCGTTGTGATTGCACCGCAGTTTTTCGCCAGTAGCAAACTGTGTTCGGCTTGTGGTGCCAAGAACGATACGCTGCGCCTCGCAGACCGCCAATGGCAATGCGTTTCATGCCACACCGAGCATAACCGCGACCTGAACGCGGCGTACAATCTCCGTGATTATGCCGTACAATTTTTGAAAGAACAATCCATCGCCAAGATGGACACTGCGGGCAGTTCGCCCGTCGAAGCCTGTGGAGAGTCGCCCAGTGGGGCGCTCTGCGAAGCAGGAAGGTAACATCAGCCTACGTGAGTAGGTTTGTATAAGTTTATCGGAACGGTTGAGACCACATCATTTTTCTTCACACCTTTTCACGTTGACCATGTTTCACCGATTCATTTCTTTTGTGGGAGCAGTCATCATGCTGCTTCCAATGCTCTTTCGTACAAATCTTCCCGCCCAGCAAAGCCCCCAAGCTACCCCAGAAAAACTCTTCGCCAAAATGGAATGGCGCAATGTGGGACCCTATCGCGGAGGGCGCTCTCTGACTGCCGTTGGTCATGCCACGCAGCCGCTTACCTACTACTTCGGCGCAACAGGCGGCGGCGTTTGGAAAACAACCGACGGCGGCGCAAATTGGGCGTGTGTGTCCGATAAATTCTTTGGTTCGAGTTCCGTCGGAGCTATCGCTATTGCGCCTTCCGACCCCAATGTGCTGTTTGCTGGCATGGGCGAAACCGATATTCGCGGCAATATCGCTATGGGCGACGGCGTGTATCGCACCACCGATGCGGGCGCGACGTGGAAACACGTTGGACTCAAAGAAACGCAGTCCATCGCAAAAATTGTTATTCACCCGCAAAACCCTGATGTGGTCTATGTTGCAGCGATGGGGCATGTTTTCGGGCAGAACAAAGAGCGCGGCATTTATCGCTCTAGCGATGGCGGCACGACATGGAAACAGATTCTCTACAAAAATGAGAAAACAGGTGCAATTAACCTTGCTATGGATCCCGCAAACCCGCGTATTCTCTATGCCGCAATGTGGCAAGCGTACCGCGCACCCCACGAAATGTCCTCCGGCGGCGAGGGAAGCGGCATTTGGAAAAGCACCGACGGCGGTGATACGTGGACGGACATTACACGCAATGCGGGCTTGCCCAAAGGCGTAATTGGCAAAATCGGGCTTTCGGTCTCGCCTGTGAGTGGCAACCTTATTTGGGCAATGATAGAAAACGATAATGGCGGGCTGTTCCGCTCCGACGATGCCGGAAAAACATGGACGCGCACCACCGACGACCGCAGTTTGCGCCAGCGTGCTTGGTACTATTCGCGTATTTTCGCTGACCCGAAAAATCCTGAAACTGTCTATGCAACGAATGTGAATTTTCACAAATCCGTTGACGGCGGCAAGACCTTCAAAACGATTCGCTCCATGCACGGCGATACGCATGATTTATGGCTCGACCCTAATAATCCTGACCGCGTGATTCTTGCTGACGACGGCGGAGCAAGTATTAGTCAAAATGGCGGCAAAACATGGACAGCGCTGGATATTCCCACATCACAGTTTTATCATGTGCAGGTGGACAACCAAACGCCCTACCGCATCTACGGCGCACAGCAAGACAACACCAGTGTTTCGATTTCAAGCCGTTCAGGAAGCGGTGAAATTGGCGTACGCGACTGGTTTCCGACGGCGGGCGGTGAATCGGGCTATATCACGCCTCATCCCACAAAGCCACATATTATCTTTGGTGGCAGCTATGGTGGTTTTATGACCAAGCACAATATTCTCACCGAACAGCAGCAAAACGTCTCGCCATTCCCCGAAGAAGTCATCGGTGAGCCGTCGTCCAACCGCAAATATCGCTTCCAATGGACGTATCCGATAGTCTTTTCGCCACACGACGTGAATACGCTCTATGCAACGGCGCAAGTGGTTTTTCGCTCCAAAGATGAAGGCATGAGTTGGGAAATTATCAGCCCTGACCTTACACGCAACGACAAAAGCAAACAAGCGGCTTCCGGCGGACCCATCACAAAAGACAATACGGGTGTGGAAACCTATAACACGATTTTCACCTTTGCTGAATCGCCTGTTGAGCAAGGCGTACTCTGGACTGGCTCGGATTGCGGACTCATTCACGTCACCCGTGACAACGGCAAAACGTGGCAAAACGTTACCCCGCCAAGCAAGGATTTACCGGACTTGGCGCTGATTAGCATGATTGAATGCAGCCCACACGACAAAGGCACGGTCTATGTGGCGGCAAACCGCTACAAACTTGATGACCAAAAGCCCTATATCTTCAAAACCAGCGATTATGGCAAAACATGGACACGTATGACCACAGGCATCCCCGAAGGAGCATTTGTGCGGGTTGTACGAGAAGACCCGAATAAGCGCGGACTTCTCTATGCCGGAACAGAAACAGGTGTGTATGTTGCATTTAACGGAACAAGCACCAATGCGCTTTGGCAGCCTTTACAACTCAATTTGCCCGTAACACCGATTCACGATTTGGTGTTGCAAAAGCGCGAAAACGATCTTGTTGTGGCAACGCATGGGCGCTCGTTCTGGGTTCTGGATGACGTAACACCGCTTCACCAGATTATGGACGGCAAGGTAAAAGCAAGCGATAATGCGCTTTTTGCGCCACGTCCTGCCTACCGTTGGTCGCCACCGGATTTCGATTTGCCACTTGGTTTGGCGACGGGTGCAAATTTGCCTGACGGGGTGCATATTTCCTACAATCTCAAGGAAAAAACGGCGGATTCGGTTGCGCTGGATTTCTTAACGGAAAAAGGCGATATGATTATTTCCTACTCCAACAAGCGCGACCGCAAAGGCAAGTCCGTTAAAGAATCGACTGAGTTCTACCCGAACCCCGAAGAGAAGCGCTCAGACGTGATTATGACGGGCGAAGGTATGAATCGCTTTGTGTGGAATATGCGCTATCCCGATGCTGTGGAAGTGCCGGGAGCGCTGAGTTGGGGCGGCTCGGTGATTGGTCCGAAAGCGCCTCCGGGCAAATACCAAGTGCGGCTGACGATTGCAGGAAAAGTTGTCGCCACGCAGCCCTTTGAAATTCGCAAAGACCCGCGTGTGGAAGCGACGGAGGCAGATTTTATCGCACAGTTCGACCTTCTACAAAAAATCAACGCGAAAGTAACGGAAACGCATAAAACTATCAATTCACTCCGCGATCTCAAAAAACAAGTGACTGCTTCGGTTGACCGCCTCAGTCCTGATGCCGACAAACCAACAGCGAAAGGCATTGCACTCAAAGAAGCATCCAAGCCGCTTGTGGATAGCGTGAATGCAGTTGAAAATGAACTTATCCAAACAAAAATCAAGAGCAGCCAAGATATGCTCAACTTTCCCGTGCGGCTGAATAACAAACTCATGTCGCTCGGCAGCATGGTTGCTGGCTCGGACAACCGTCCGACAAAACAAATGATGGATATGTTTCTGGATTTGACGGCACGAATTGAGGTGCAGCTTGCGCGGTTGAAACAGATTTTGGGCGAGGGCTTGCAGAAATTCAACAAAGCGGCTGTGGAGCAGGGTTCTATGCCTGTTCAGATGGAGGAGAAGCAGCCGTAAATATTGCTCGTTTGCCGATAATAAATTTCAGGTAAAAATAAGATTCTATCTATAGAGCTTGAATTCAAGACAGAGAATTGGTGCGGTGTTGAGAGAATATTATTTTGCCGATATGCGAAAATGCTCTCAACTTTCACGCAGAGCAAACTTAGTTGTTTCTATCCACCAAGTCAGTATCAAAGCCAAATACGAAAATTGCTTTTCGCACTTACAACTTGAATTCAAGCCTTATAAGGTTGTGGACGCAAATAAGTTAAATTAAAATTTCAAAATCATCTTGAAATATCAACAGATTACAAACGAAGATACTTTAACTTTTCACCGTCCACAACCCTGATTTATATAATGTCCATTATCAAAACGGTATAACAAGCCTGTTCTGGCGATTTCTTGAAAAAATACTTGACTTTACCATAGAAATCCGGCGGCTTCTTCGCCCGTCGGATGGCTCTCTTCACACCTCAGACAATACCCTGCTCCAACGCAAAGCGCGTAATACCGGCAACATTGCGAACGCCGATTTTTTCAAGAATGTGCTGGCGATGCGAATCAACCGTGCGAACACTGATGAAGAGTTTATCGGCAATCTCCTGCGTGGTCATCTCTTGCGCAATAAGCCGTATGACTTCAATTTCCCGTTTCGATAAAGAGTCCAGTATAGTGGCTTGCTCAGGGCTTCTTGTGGGAAAAGGCTTGGCGGCGAGTGCGGTGGTGACTTCGGGGCTGAAATATTGCGCTCCTTGCATGAGTGTCGTGAAAGCAAGAAGCATTTCTTCTTTTGAGGCTGTTTTCAGGATGTAGCCGCTTGCTCCGGCATCAAGCATTTTGCGAATAAAGTGTGCTTCGCGGTGCATGGTTAAGCACAAGATTTTGACGTTGGGAAAGCTCTTTTTGAGCCGTGCGCAAAGTTCCGCACCATTGAGGTCGGGCATAGAAAAATCTGTCATCAAAATATCCGGCGAATGCAGTGCGATCAGTGCTTCCACATCGTTCGGATGCGATGCAATGCCGACAACGCGCACACCGTCGGACTCAGAAAAAAGGCTTTGAATTGCTAACGAAAATAAGCGGTGGTCATCCACCATTACGACGCGAATATGGTGCATAATTGGTATCATCGGTGAATTCAGTTTCCATCAAAAATCCTCTCAATTTCTACGTGCCAGAGCGCAGCTTGGCTTCAGGAAAAAGCGCAATAAATGTTGCCCCCACCTGCCCATCCGAAGCAGCGCTTTCACACCACACTCTGCCGTGCATTGCCTCCATCATCTTTTTGACAATCGACAGCCCCAAGCCCGTTGAGTGTTCATTGCCTGTCGGACGAGTAGAAAG
>JAAFHM010000669.1 GCA_013298375.1 Ignavibacteria bacterium
ACAGCCATTTTTTGTAGCGACCGATCTGATTATTACACCTATCTCGCCAAAGCTGATTCAGGGACGGACGATGGCATTCTTACGTGGTGCGAGTATGTGCTTTCAGGTTTGAAAAAGGAAATTGAAAAAATAGATAACCTGATGAACTATGACTACCTCTGTAAAGAAATACTTCTGCCTGCTTTGCAGCACTCTGCCGAGCGGAAGTACATTACCGAACTAGAGGCAAAAATTTTGCGTCGTGCCGCAGAGCGCCAAGTCATCCAGGCATCGGACTTGCAGGATATTTTGCCCAACAAAGCGCCCTCGGAAATATCGCGGCAAATCAGGAAGCTGCTTGATAATCAAATGCTTCAATCTGAAAAGGATAATACCCGCAAATATGTTCTGCGCTTCGATAATAACTTCTTTTTTCGCAGCATCATCTACGCGCTGGACAAAAAGGGCTTCTTGCTGCTTAAAGACTAGCTGTCGCCCTAATTCCCATGCGAAATTATCTGCCCATCCTGCATCTCAATTATTCGGTCGGTCAATGCCGCAAATTCTTGGTCGTGCGTAACGGCGATGATGGTTTGGTGAAAGCTGCGACTGAGGTCTTTCAAAATATCAAACACCACTTTGGTATTGACGGAATCAAGGTTTCCGGTGGGTTCGTCGCCCATGATAATCGTGGGGTCGTTGATAAGCGCACGGGCAATTGCCACGCGCTGCTGCTGTCCGCCAGAGAGTTTGGAGGCTCTCTTTTCCGCTTGCTCCACTACACCCAGAAGCCGCAATTTCTCTATGGCGCGTTCCCGTACCTCTTCACGGCTGTATTTACCGAGTTTCAGCGCCGGAATCATCACATTTTCGATACACGTAAATTCAGGCAAAAGGTAGTGAAACTGAAACACAAAGCCGATATGTTCACCACGAAAACGGGCAAGTTGGTCTTGTGTTTTGCCCTGAATGGGCGTTCCATTGAGTGTTAATGAGCCCTCAAAGTCGGTGTCCATTGTGGAGAGAACATAGAGAAGCGTAGATTTCCCACAGCCGGACTTGCCGACGATGCTCACAAATTCACCTTTCTGCACGTCAAAACTCACGTCTTTGAGAACGGCGAAGGTTTCGGGTTCGTGGAAGTATTTGATAATTCCTTGGGTTTGGAGGACGGGAGTGTCCATAATTTTCGGTATTAGTCGTGTCAAAACGTTATTTGCTGATACCATGTTTTGGTGGCAGGCATCGATTGGGGAAGATGTACGGGGTTTTCTCATCTGCCATCCATTCAATGGTTTTGATAATGCCAACATAATTGAGCAACCCGCCAAGAAGTAACCCGCCGACGAAATCTATCGGCGTGGCAAGATGCTGATGGACAATGACATAGAAGAAATAGAGCGAAAGTGGAAGGAAGAATATCCATGACGTTATCAAGCCGGGGTTGTAGATTGTTTTTTCTTTCGCTTTGACGTTGAAAATAACGGTATGAGCAACAAAATTTCCAACCGAAACCAGCATAGTTCCTATCCCCAACCAAATTGCCTGTTCGCCAAATATTGCCGCCAGTGCATAACTTGTCCAACCCATAACAACATTCACAACAAAGGAAGTTTGCTCATTAAGCGGGAAGCGGTCGGGTTGTTTGCTGTCGAACATGACAATATTCATCATTCCCGGAAAATATCCCGGATAGCGATATTCCTCGAATTGATGTAAAAAAAGCGATGCCAAGCTCAACCAAAGAATAAAGCGCACATTACCGAAATCTGCGCCGTAGGCTGCAAAAAGTGTGATGAGCAGAATCAGTGCTATCGCTGCCCCGCAATCAAACCAGTGTTTTCTTAGGAATGCCATAACTCAAGACTGAAAAGTGAAAAAAAATGAGTGTATTAACCCCGTATAATCTGTACCGGGTCAATCTTCCCAGCCTTCCGCGAGGGCAGAAAGCCCGCCAAACACGTCGCTCCAACGCCAAAGACAATACCAAAAACATAGTGCATCGGGTCGAAATTCACAGGGAAATGCGTCATGGAAGCAAATTCGCCAAAATCAACGGGAATGGTCGAAACCCAGTAAGCAAGCGAACCGCCAATAACCAAGCCCAAACTCGCCCCGCCAAAGCCCACTGTTACGGCTTGCAGCATGAAAACCAGCACAATATCTCGCGCCGTGAAGCCCGTTGCCTTCAGTATCGCAATGTCTTTCATTTTGTCATTGATGGTCATGCTCATAATGTTGTAAATCCCAAAGCCCGCCACCACAAGCAGCGTTGTTACAACCACGTAGGTCATAATATTCCGAATCACAAAACTTTGCAGAATGACGGCATTGGCGGTTTCCCAGTCTTCCGATTTTACGCCGTATTTGGCTTGCAGTTCGGGAGCCACTTTCTTTGCGATGTTCATGTCTTTCAGATTCACACTTATTGCCGTGATATAGCCCGGATCGCGTTGCAAAATCTTCTGTACGGTGCTGATACTGGCGTAGCTTTTCACATTATCAATCGCGCCATTTCCTGTTGCGAAAGTAGCCACAATCTTCAGCGTTAATGAGCCTCCGAGCGGGGTGGTGATAAGAATGCGGTCACCGACCTTTGCGCTCAGTTTTTTTGCCAAGCCCGCGCCCATAATTAC
>JAAFHM010000670.1 GCA_013298375.1 Ignavibacteria bacterium
AAAGATGCCGGAGGCTTTCGCAAGGCTGCCGATGAGATACAAAAATTTATCGCGGGCTGAGTGGAAAAGGCTCAGTATATTGGCAATCAGGTACTGTTCAAAATACGTTGATGCTCCATCCGCAAAGCAAGGTATACTAAAAATGGATGAGAATTGCATACGCAGCATCCGCCCGACGGCAGCGTATTTGCTCTCCTCAGCCGCCGGACGGGAAGAGTTTTTCGACCTTTTTCAGTATAGTATCCAGCCTTGATAGAAGTTGTCAACTTAAAAACACCACTTTTGAAAACACCACTTTTAGGACTCAATCAAGCATTGATGACAAGTTGAACGTCAATTTGCGCAAAGATGTTGTCAATCTTGCGCGTCATTTTGGTTTAGGCTTTAGCTATTGTCAGCCCCATATATCCCCCCAGAAGCCTCTCCACTCCTCGCTCTCAAGCTCTCCTCCTCTCTTTGCTCTCTCAGCGCACACATGACTTTCTATAACGCATCGGCATGACTTTTTACCCAAAAAGTTGTGAGTTTGTGCTATACAGCACGGACAGTTTTTTTATGGAAATTTGTGCTGCTAAACAAGAGCAATAGCGCTAGCACTTCTTGGTAAGCGGTCACTGTTTTCGGTGTGTCCTTATTGCTCACCGTGTTCACCGTCTTTTCAAAAAGGTGTCATTATGTATGCCGTCCAACCACTCCCTGCAAGGATTTCGATGCAACAGGCGCATTCTATACTTATCCTTGATTCTGATGAAGTGTTCATGCAGAAAATGCAGAAGAATCTTCAATCCAAAGGGTTTGTCGTCGTAACAGCGACAAATCCGGAAAACGTACTTTTACCGCCACATTGCACACCGCACCTGATTTTGTGTGATATGTCGCTAATGTTGCAGTATGATACGGAGTTTTTCAGACAGCTCCGATTCAAATATTCGCAGCCTACAACGCAAATAATCATGATGAGTTGGCATTGTACGTTGTATGATATTCGCTACGCGCTCAAAGTCGGCGCACATGATTGTATAGCAAAATCCATATCGGTCGAAACGCTTGGCATGGCGATAGAAGCGCGTTTGCAGAGCAAAGTGCGATAATTATTGGGCAAGAGAAATTTTTTAATCATTCATTTTTTTGAGGAAAAATTCTATGAGTACAACCTACTATCCGCTGACAGTCGGCAATCAATGGCATTATCGCATGAAAGATGGCGCGACGTACACGAATTCCGTTGCTGACAACGAGAACGGTGCATTTTTGATGCTGAACTCTATGACTAACGCCCATTCGACGGTGCGCAAAGAAGGCGACACCTATTTCACCGATGCTTTTGAACAAGGCAATTTTCAGCCCCTGCTGAAGGATAACATCGCCGTTGGTGATTCATGGGATATTACCTTCAATGCCAATGGCATGAAGAGTATTCTGGGTATGAAAGTGCGCGATCTCTTGCCGCAAAAAGAGGTCGAAGGCGTGATATATCCTGATGTCGTGGCGATTGAGGCGGAAAGTAAAATTGAAATGAATGGAACGCTCATGCCGTTGCAATTTTTCACACAATACTACTATGCAAGCGGCGTGGGGCTTATTCTCACAACATCCTCACATGGGGATTATCAGGCATTGAGTAGTTATGTGCTGATGGTTGAGGGCAAGCATTGACCGCGCTTACGCTGATGTTGAGTGAAAGAACGGAGAACGTTAGTGAGTTCTCCATATCTCTTCAAATGCAATATTCATATTCAGTATTTTTTTCAGCAACAATGAATACCAAGACCAATCTACCGCTCCTCGCCGTCCTGTGCATTCTCTCATGGATGCCAGATATGGCTTCAGCACAAGGGCTATCTTTCCAACGCCTCGACAAAGGCTTACCGACGAATGTTCGCGCACTTTCGGCAAGCACGATGGGCGTGTTTGTTGCCGTGCAGGGCTATGGACTTTATCGCTCTCTGGACGATGGAGCCACGTGGCAGGAAACCTACCGAAATGATGCTTTTTCCGTGCAAAGCCTTGTTGCCACTTCTTTCGGAGCAATAGCTATCGCCACTGCCCCCGCCGAGACGCAAACGCAGATGCTTCGTTTTAACGGGCAAACATGGTCAAACATCACCACCTTCCGCCAAATTGGTTTGACTATTACCGAACTTCTGGAACGAGCTGGGACGCTCTACATACAGACCGAGCAAGGCTTTGGGGTCTCCGGCGATGGCGGTTTGACGTGGCAGCCCTTTGCTATGCCCGCACAATCGCTGCTTTCGACGCTTACGGTGTTGCATTCCGGGCTGTGGGTTGTTACCGACAACAATGACATATTCAATCGCCCCAATTCTTCCGGTCTTTGGACAAAAGCCTCATTGACGAAATTACCCGACGAAGCAGTCATCATAGGGCTTACAAGCATTTTCACGAGCCTTTCCGATACTCTTTTTGCTGCTGGGAGTAATGGAAAAATCTATCGTGCAAAAGGCGGCAACTGGGAAATCTTGTCCGAAGGCTTGCCAACAAACGCACTGATAGGCTCAATTCAAACATTGCAAGGCAGAGTTGTTGCGGAAGTCATACTCGGTATGGAAACTCGCCTTTACGCTTTGAATAGCAATCG
>JAAFHM010000172.1 GCA_013298375.1 Ignavibacteria bacterium
CGACCATCCGAAGCGGCTTGCGCAGAATCCGCCCACTGCTCCCAAAAACGCATCCACCATCGCAATGACGGCAATAAAGCCAATCAGCATGGCGATAACATTGATGGAAACCCTCATCCCATCTGATGCGCCGTGCGCAATCGCGTCCACTAAATTCGCATTTTGCTTCTTGATTTCGAGTTTTACTTCGCCTTTGGTTTCGGATTCTTCGGTTTCAGGATAGACGATTTTTGCAATCACTAATGCCGCCGGAGCTGCCATCAGACTCGCTGCAATGAGATATGGAGCCGGAACACCCATCGAAATATAGACTGCCATCACACCGCCGGCAATACACGCCATCGAGCCTGCCATCGAAGCCAATAATTCGCTATTGGTCATGCCCGCAACGTAAGGTTTTATCATGATTTGCGCTTCGACCTGCCCCACAAAGGCGCTTGCCACATTCGAGAGAGCTTCCGAACCGCTTACGCCCATGAGATAATAGACCCCCTTAGCAATCACCGCAACGACGCGCTGCATCAAACCGATGTGGTAGGCGATGCTGACCAATACAGACACAAAAATAATCGTTGGCGTGACTTTGAGTGCAAAAATGAAACCACTTCCTGCACCAAAGATTTTATCAAGGGTTTCGGGCTTGACGAGGATGCCAAAGACGAACTCTGCGCCTTTATTGGAATAATCCAGTAACTGAGCAACTGCCGCCCCCAAAGCGCTAAAAATCTGCTGCCCAAGCGGTACTTTTAAAATAAATACCGCCAAGACTAATTGCAATCCCAAACCTACCAAAACAAGGCGTTTGTTGATTGCTTTGCGATTATTTGAAAGAGCAAAGGCAATCCCTAAAATGCAAAAAATGCCCAAAAATCCAGTAAATCGTTCCATGCTGTTTCCTTTGTAACACACAAAATGAGAAAGAGTTCTTGCGAGTGCGGGGCGCTATTCGGCTGGGAAAGCGCATAAACCGAACTTGAGCAATGACTTTTTTTGTTGAATAAATGCTCAAGCCGTGCTACGTTGCAGCATCATTGTCATGTCTCATGACTCAAGGCTTGGCAAAGGGCGAAATTTACACTTTCGGCGTGAATTTCTGGTAGAAAAAATTTGTTTGATTTGTCATTGTTCCCAATCTTTTTTTTTTGGCGAAATGTTTACCGCGCTCTATCAGGCTTTTCTTGATGTTCTCGCACCCAGAATTTGCCTCATTTGTGGGGCATTACTCACCGATGAACGTGTACCGCACTGTCTCGGCAAATATGTCTGTACGCGCTGTTTCGACCGATTGTCGCCAGCTGACGTTTCGGAGGCACTATTGGCAGGTATTTCCTCGCATTTTCGCGGAGATGAATTGGCGATAAGCAGCATCACAGCACGATTTCAGCGAGAATTTAGCTCCGAAACAAGCCAAGAATCAATACATGAGGACTCTGCTCCGATTTCGCTCTTACTCTATGCGCTGAAATATCACGGAATGCAAGGATTGGGGCGGTCTTTGGGGCAGGAGTTGGGCTATTGCCTTCAAATACTGAATCAAACGAGTTACGATGCCATCGTGCCAATCCCCATTCACAGCGCACGGGAGCGGGAACGGGGCTATAATCAATCACTCCGCATAGCCGAAGGAATTGCCGATATTGTGAACATACCCGTCGAAAAGGATGCCGTTGTGCGCCACACCTACACGCTTTCGCAAACGTATTTGAATGTGGAAGAACGGAAAAATAATGTGAAAAATGTTTTTAGCGTCGGTCGCAGAGGGAATGCCCTCAAAGGCGCATCCATTCTACTGGTGGACGATATTTTAACGACTGGTTCAACACTCAATGCTTGCGCAATGACGATGCTTGAATACGGCGCACAGCGCGTTGATGCTGCAACGGTGGCAAAAGCCTAGGAAAAGTATAAAGGATGAACTATGAAATTCACCGCAGGTCTGAGGAATCGCTTCAATGCTTGATTCAAACTATTTATCACGAGTCTATGCCCCGTTCCCTCAAATTATTATCCATCCTCTGGGTGCTATCCAGCGCAAATGCTGTTTTTGCACAATCCCGCGACATTTCAGCGCCAGAGTGCCTCCAAAGCCTTGTTCGCGCCTACCCCGATGCGCTTCTTCACGCCACAAGTGATTCGCTGTATTGGCGGAATGGCGCAGTGATGCCGTTTGGTCGCCTGACGCTTCCAAGCGCTCTTGGCGATGTTTCTACCGAAGAATGGGAGCGCTTTCTGTCGCAAGCAACACTCCGCGACCAGATGGCGCAATGTTACAAACACGATGATTCGGCAACCGCGCCACTCCGCCATAATGACCCGGGACGCATCCGTTTTGAGCCGTTTTTCCGCATGATGTATGGTGCGACGGAAAACGAAGTCCGCCAGAACCTTGTTCCCGTGCGCTGGTTAAAAAATTTGCCCAATGCCGCATCAACACTGATGGTGACACGTATAAACGGGGTGAATACGAAGCTGCAAGCGGTTTCCGACGAATTAGAGCGCTTGCCAAAAGAATTTCATCCATACATCATTCAGCCGGCAGGCACGTTCAAATGGCGTGTCATTGCTGGGACGGAGCGCTTGAGCAATCATAGTTTTGCTGCCGCGATTGACATTAACTTGCGTTTTACGGATTATTGGCGCTGGGATTTGAATAAGAGTGACCGCTATCCGTTCAAAAATCGTATCCCCATGGCGATTGTTCATATCTTTGAAAAGCATGGTTTTATATGGGGTGGCAGGTGGTATCATTACGACACGATGCACTTTGAATATCGCCCGGAACTTCTTGCGAAAGAGTGCGAATGTGAGGATTAGCGGGCATTTCTGAATCGGAGCGCTATGCGAAAAGCTGTTGTTTATGAATTGTTTTAATTTTTACTGAAAAATGCGCGATACGTCTTTGTTTATTTTGTTAATAAAGAAAAATAATGAATAATATTAAGTTTTTTGAGAAAAAACTATTGACAATTCAAAAGACTCGTTGTATATTTGCCCTTGTAATTAACCACTGTTGAATTAAGGAAGAGGTTCAGTATGAAACCCCGTTTTCGCAACAACGATTTTGCGTTGGCAGCATTGCCAACCAATAGCCGACCAACAGCATTTGCCCTTGTTTCGTTTGTTATGCTTGCCTTGATGCTTTGGGCTGCCCCTAGCCTTGCACAAAGCCAATCCGTCAATAGTCCGATTGCTACCGAGCAGGTATTACGACTCGGCAGCCTTGCCACAAAGCGCACTTCGTCGCAACTCACCGAAGACGAAGCAAAACCTGAAACACTACAATACGTGCGCCTTAGCGACCTTACCGGCGAAGGCAACACGCAATATTCCTACACACCGGCGAAATATGATGCCAAAGAGTTGCGCGAACACTTGCGCTTTCCCGCCAATGCCCTTAAAGAAGGCAAACGTGGACGAGTTGATGTCGTTGTCTATCTGAGCGCCGAAGGCATGATTACGCACGTGAATTATATCGGCGAAGAGTCACACGCGCCCAATGACCTCGCCCGCAGCGCCTGCGATGCCGTGAAAAAATGCACCTTTACTCCGGCACTCCGCAATAATAAGCCCGTTCATAGCGTTGTCGTTATTCCCGTGAGATTTATTCTCTAACAATCTTCACCCACAAAACTCTCTTGAATTCTGGTCTTCAAAAACAAGAAAGCCCGTTTGGATGGATACCACTCAAACGGGCTTTTGTATTACTAAAAAACAACGCCGCTCCAGAGATCCTCTGGAGCGGCGTTTGATGTTTTCCACGAGCAAATTTTACATCGCCGGAGACGTGAACGTTCCCGACGCACGACGCTTGAGTAAGCCATTCTGATTCACAATCTCGCCGATAAGCTGCTGAGTAACAGCCGTCGTTCCGGCGGGGCGCGGAACGGGGCGCACGGTGTAATTCATCAGAAGTGTATCGCCGCCTTTAATGGCGGAATATGCCGCTTGATACATAAACGTTGCACTAACAACAGTGTCGCGCATAACAGTGCCGCTTACGGTACGGTTAGTTACTTGCAACAAATTGATCGTACGAATGGGCGAGTAGGAGTTAAAAACCAACTCCAACGTAACAACCGCGCCGCTTGCGGGGGCTGCTGGTATTGTCCACGCATTTGTGGTTTGGATAACGGGGTAAAATTCTGTCGAAACCGCGCCTGGCGTTGTTGGAAATTGGCGCTCACACGCCGCAAGTACCAAAAAAGCCGCTAAAGCCCATATAATCTGAGTTCTCATACAAGTATTCCTGATAAAATTTCGTAATTCATAATTTCTTTTTATGGTCTGTCCCACCACATTGGCGTTGTTATCCACGTTGCATCGGCAACGCCTTTTTTGTCAATTTCGGAGTACGCATTGCTACGGTTATAGAGGACTTCTGCCGAGCCGGGCAAGAAACGGCGCGGGAATGCGCCCATTAGCTGCGTATTCGGATCTGTTGGCGGCGTGAAATTTGGATAAATCGTTGTGCTGTAATCCATACGGCGCATATCGACCCATGTTTCGTGGTGCAGAAAGAGCGCAATATATTTTTGCTGCATGATATGTGCCAGCGTTAGCGCTGCCGCCGTCTGAGGAACAGCAACACTCGCCAAATACGCATCACGACTTGCCGTCGCCACACCGAGTTTGTTCATATGGGCTGTAATGCCTGCCCGCAATGCCGTCAACGCTCTATCGCGGCTGCCCGCACGGAAAGCGGCTTCTGCTTCGATGAAACGCATTTCGGCGTTGGTTAAAATAAGTTGTACGCCCAGCGTCCGTGAGTACCAACCTTCGATAGCAGGGGCAGTACCTGCAGCAGGCGCGGCGAGAGCCGCCGTTGCTGTTGTCGTTATGTTGTAGCGTCCGTAAAAGTCCGACGCGCCGAGTGCGTTTACTCCCGCTAGGGCAGGATTTGTCGGCGCACCAGCACCATTAACAAAGCCTTTTGAACGGTTGGTGTCTGGTGCAATGATGACAAAGCGCGGGTCGCGGAAACCAAGCGTTGTGCCGTCGAGCATATTGATGAAAAATCGCCCAAACGTCCGTGCATTCGCATTCGCACGTTGGTATGCCCAGATATTCGTGTGTCCAACTTGCGCCGCACTGAAGGCAACTTGTGCATCCTGGGCATTATCGTTGACGGCATTAGCGAGTGCATTCAATACACGCTGCGGATTATAGTTCGCTTTTTTTGTCAAGTGATTGTATTGACGCGCCTTTAAGCCGTTGGCAAAGAGAATCCAGCGTTGAGCATTGCCCCCATAGAGAATATCTGCTGCCGCATTAAATGCCGGAGCAGATGGTGGCTGCGATTTGCCAAATTCCACGATAGCCTCATCCAGAAGTTTGTCCATCGTAGCATAAATGCTTTCCTGCGAATCATAGATTGGCTGGAAATTCTGAGCAGCACGAAACGCATCAGAATAGGGAATATCCCCGTGCAGATCCGTGAGATGGAACAGCAGTGCTGCCATCAGCACTTTGCCCGCACCAACGTAGTACCACGCTTGTTCGCGGGTTGCGCGTTCAATCATCGACGGAATATTACTTGCGGCGCGGAAATAGGTATCGTTAAAGGGATTTGCCGGAGGTGAAAGGAAAAATTGGTCATTGCCATTACCGGCAGCCCGTCCGGCAAATTGTTGCGTGAAATGCCCTGATACCAAGACACTGAGAGCTAATTGTTGCTGTAAGCCGTTGGCGATAATGCTTGGTAATTTCGCTGATGGCGAAGCATCTTCAGGAAAATTTGGATTGCGATTGACATCCAAAAACGCATCGCAAGCGCTCAATCCTATACCCACAGTACAGAGCAGTGCGAGAATAATTCGTGATTTCATAGTTGTAAAAAATTTATGATTGCGATTGAAGGGTTAGAACGAAATTTTCAAACCAGCGGTAACGCCCATTGTTGACGGAACGCCGCCATAATCCAGACCGTTCGAGCCTGCGCCACGCACACCTGCACCAGAGACGGAAACCTCCGGATCCATACCAGTATAGCGCGTAAACAAGAGCAGATTGCGCCCGTTGACAAAAAATTCCAATTCACGAATCGGAAGACCCATGCTGGAAAGCGTTTCTTTGGTCAAACGGTACGACAAATTCACCGTGCGCAAGCGCACCCATGAGCCATCTTCCACAAAATTGGAACCAGCCGCAGCAAAGGTGAAACGGTAGTATGCTTCGGTGAGTTCTACTTCACGGGTGTTCGTCACCCAAGCATCGGGCGCATTCACATCCGTTTGAGCGCGATTTCGCACGACACCATCCAAGACAACTTTTTTGTAGCGATCAAGTGTACGTGGACTCATGCCTGCGCGAACCATGTCCCAATCCGTGCCGTTGACGACTTTGCCGCCGATGCGAATATCCCACAAGAACGAGAATGTCAAAGCGCCAAAAAATTGAAAGCTGTTATTAAAGCCGATAATCGCGTCGGGTTGGCGGTTTCCGCCGTAATTCCAAACGCCGGAACTGATGGGTGTTGGTAATCCATTCGCGCTGTCAATGATGATTTTGCCTTGCGGATTGCGGTTGTAATCATTCATGGCAATAGCTTGCAATGGTTGTCCCGGGAAGGCAGAGCCACGCACGTTGTCAATGACCCACGCATCAGATTGGTTCAACTCCGTCAGTACCGATGGGAGTTCGGTCACGCGACTTTGGTTGGCGGTGTAATTCAGACCAACATCCCAGCGAAAACCTGACGAGCGCACGGGTGTTGCATTAAGAGCCACTTCCAAGCCTCTGTTTTCGACTGTTCCACCGTTCAAATACGCAAAAATAAAGCCGGATGCTTGGCTAATGCGTGGCGCTATAAGCTGATTAAACGTGTTTTGCTGATAAACCGCCGCGTCAAGATTCAGTGCGCCCTCGAAAAAGCGCAAATCTACGCCGATTTCCGCCGATTGCGTAATTTCGGGCTTGAGAATCGGATTGCCTGCCCAAAAGTCGTTGCGGAAACCCGCACCAAGATAGGTGTTGCTTGTTAGTGCGGTGTTGGTGCGGTATGGCGTGGCATCTTTTCCTACTTGTGCTACCGAAGCACGAATTTTACCATAACTCAAAATATCGCCACGTCCGAAATCTTCCGTGAACACGTAGCCCACATCAAGAGCTGGGTAAAAATATGAGCGGCTGGCAATCGGCAACGCAGACGACCAGTCGTTGCGCCCGCGCAAACTGACGAAGAGTTTATTTTGCCAGCTTAAATTTGCCTGCGCAAATAGACCAATTAATCGCTTGTCGGTAATCCGCTCCACAACACGGTTTTCGGTGTTGGGGGTGTTGTTGATGCTGATAAAATCAGGGTTGATGAACTGATTGCCGACGTAATCAAGCTGGTAATTGCGTGTGGCTTCTATCCAATTTCCCAGCAGCAACTCCCCTTCCAAGCCTTCCATTAGCTCTTTTTTGAAGGTGACGAGAAGTTGAGAATTGAGAATACGATTAAAGTTTTGCGATTGCGATACGCCGCCCAACACGAAACTTACGCCCGAATTGGCGTTGCGCAAGGATGTTCCCGGATAGCGAACGGATTTAGTCAATTCATGCGCAATATCCGTTCCGGCGATGTAGGTTACATTCAGCCAATCCGTCGGGTCATAGACGATGCGCACATTGCCCAGCACACGATTAACGTCGTCGTTGATGGTGTTGTATTTGAGCGTCCAATAGGGATTGTCGGCATCATCAATCACCGCACCAGCAAGCAAGCGGCGGCGTGTGCCGTCGGGGTTTTCCCAATCGCTCATATTGTCATTGCGGGGCCAGTAAATCGTGCTTATCACAATGCCGCCCGAACTGCCGAATAAGCCTGGTCCTTGTAGAGCTTTGTTTCCACCAGTGTTGGTGTAGTTGATAGAGGCTTGGATTTGCAATTTATCGGCAACTTTTGCGCCGCCATTGAAACGGAGCGATGTGCGCGTCCAGTTGGTCGTCGGAACGATACCATTTTGGTCGGTGCGGTTGATAGAAACAAGGAAATTCGAGGTTTCATTTGCTCCCGAAGCTGAGAGATTATGCACCATGCTGAAAGCGGGTTTGAAGAGTCCACCCAAATTGTCATAGACGGACTCGCCCGGCTGGAAGCGTGGTCCCCATGAGCGACGGGTCACAGCGTCGTTAAAACCGTTTTGCCCCTGTTTGTACTGCGATTGCAATTGCGGCAAGCGATTAACCACATCGTAGGAAAAGGAGTTGTTGTAGGTTACGTTAGTTGTGCCTTCTTTACCACGTTTGGTGGTAATCAGCACAACACCATTTGCTGCCCGTGAGCCGTAGAGCGCTGCTGCCGAGGGACCTTTCAAAACGCTGATGCTTTCAATATCATCAGGATTGATGTCCACAGCACGGTTCGGGCTGGCAACGCTTCGAGCGACTTGCCCGTTGAGGGAACTTGTTCCTGCGCCTGTTTCGGTGGTGGTGGAGTTATCCATCGGCACACCGTCTATGATGAAAAGCGGTTGATTGTCGGAATCCACCGAATTGCCGCCGCGAATGATGATGCTGGACGAGCCGCCCGGAGCGCCACCGGAATTGGTAATCTGTACCCCGGCAATACGTCCTTGCATAGCATTGACGATATTCGTTTGCTGGGATTCGGTGATTTCACCTGCTTTGATGTCCTGCACGGCATAGTTCACGGCGCGCTTTTTCTGCTCAATGCCGAGTGCCGTCACAATCACATCCTCAAGCCGAACATCGTCCAGCGCCATTGCCACATCAATCGTGGTTTTGTCGCCGACTTTGATTTCTTGGGTAAGATGCCCAATGAGGCTAAAGACAAGTGTCGAACCATCCGGCACTTCGATTTTGTAATCGCCATCGCGGTTTGCAATTGCGCCGATTTTGCGCCCTTTGACCACGATTTTTGCGCCCGGAAGCGCTGTTTTGGTGTCTTTGAAGATCACCTTGCCTGTGACAGTGCGGTTTTGCGCCAACGCCGAAGCTGAAAACGCCGTAACCATGCAGCACAGAGCAATGCACAAAAGAAACATTCGTTTCATAATACACTACGTTTGTTTGAAAAGAAAAAATGAGTTGGATTATCAGGAAATTCCCTCAACACCTTCTGCGGTCATGGCAGAACGTGTGAGTTTGGGAAGTATCGGAAACAGATAGTACGAAGGAAAATCTGCTGCTCACATTACCCTCAATGTGAGGAACACACACACGTATCAGCAGCATACGTTAGTTTTAGACACCCGTAACTTAATAAAGACGATGGTCAAATGCAATGAAATACCGTTACGAAGAAAAAATCCCCGATATATCTGGCGCAATCATGAATACTGAATATGAACGGAAAAAGAGATACTTTCGTCTCACCCTTACGACTTTCGCATTTTGATCATTGCCTCGGCACGGCTATGAACCTGAAGTTTGCGATAAATATTGTGAATATGTTTGCGCACGGTTTCGGCAGATAAAAATACTTCGGTGGCAATTTCTTTGTATTGATACCCC
>JAAFHM010000141.1 GCA_013298375.1 Ignavibacteria bacterium
CACCGAAAGCGTCCCAACAGCATCATAAACCGCACCACTACTATCGCTCAGGGCATTCAAGGCGGGAAGCGATTTGCTAATGGCGATATTGCCAATGGGTTTGCCCGCTTCTATCACGCCGCGAATAACCAGTTTTTCCTCAAACGACAGTGCAAGAGGCTCGGTGAGTGTGGTGATGCAAGACGTAAGCATTGATGCGGTTGCTAGGGCGACGATGAAGATTGTTTTGCCGAGAAGATTTCGCATGATTTCGGATTGAGAGAAATGGTACGTTTTTGAACAATGTATTCTGCTGGTTGTGTTTGCTTGAAAAACAGGGAAGTAGTGAGATTTTGCTTTGGAAAACACGAGGAATATCCGCAAATTATTCCAGCAATTACCGTATCTCCATTCTTGTCTGTTCGTTATGCCTACGCTCAAAACAAAACCAACTGACCGCCCGAAAAAAACAAAAAAAGCAATAAGCAAATCTCAAACGCCGTCATCCGCAAAATCCGGTCAGGAAGTATGGGACGATCTGCTCCAAACACCTGAATCTGAGGCGTTTCTGACAATGTTGGTTGCCGAAGCCAGACAGGAGCGCCAAAGCGGTAAACTTATCGAAGGGGATTGGGAATGAACTCGCTGAGGTCTCGACGGTTCAAACAACTTTATCGTCAGCTACCGCCGGAAATCCGCAAACTCGCCAAACAGAATTATCAGCTCTGGAAAAATAATCCCAGTCATCCTAGCCTCCATTTCAAAAGCATCCACCCGAAGCATCTCAATATTTGGTCAGTGCGCGTCGGTGAAAACCATCGCGCTCTCGCTCTTTGGGAAACTGAAACAGTGGAATGGATTTGGATAGGAAATCATCGGGAATATGAAAAAATTCTGCGCAATATTAAGGCTGTAACCCAAGCGAAATACAAATCTTAGTGTTTCTGTGCTTGCTTCGTATAGCCTCAAAATTTGATCCTCATGCCAACCGTCGGCAAAATAGGAAAAATCGTGAGTTGCTGCACCACAGGTTGAGCCGTCGCGGGCGCTCCGGGCTTGGTTTCGGTGGTGATAATCCACGCAAAAGGGTTCATGTTGTTGTAGGCGTTGTAAATGCTGATGTAGTACTCACCCGGAAAAATGAAAATAACCGTGCGAATCGTCGCGCTCAGATCGAGTTTGTGAAATGGTGTCATCCGTGAGCCGTTGCGTTCGGCGAAGTAGTAGCTTGGGGAAGGCGCTTGAGTGCTTGATTGCTCAATGGTGCTTGATTGCTCAATGGTGCTTGATTGCTCAATGGTGCTTGATTGCTCAATGGTGCTTGATTGCTCAATGGTGCTTGATTGCTCAATGGTGCTTGATTACTTGCCAGAGCGCCTTGTAAGGACGTTCCTGTAATGTCGGGGATATTTGCTTGTCCGGCGGGAAGCGTGATAGGCTGCCCGCTCACAAACGTCCATGTTGCGCCAAATTCCCACTGGTCATCCAGCACGTAGGTCAGCGCCAGAGCGATATTATGCCGACGGTCGTAGCGCGGGGAAAATGCTCTGCCGCCGTTCAGTTCGGGAAATGTGCGCTGCGCCCACGAAAGCGTGTAACCAAGCCATCCTGTGAGTGCGCCGGATTTTTTCTCCACCAAAAATTCCACGCCGTATCCCTGCCCGGAGCCGTTTGTAAGCTGGTCGCCAAGGCGATTCACATCCAGCGTATTCAAGAGCGTGCCGTCGCGGTATTCGTAGAGATTCTGCATCGTTTTGTAATAACCCTCCACGGAGCATTTTATCTCACCGTCGAACAATGTTGTTTCTGCACCAAGCGTGTATTGTAGCGCTCTTGCGGGCAGAATATCCTGCGTGGCGGGAAGCCAAATATCACTTGGCAGCGAAATGTCATTGCGCGAAAGCAGGTGGATGTACTGATTGACCACCGAAAATGAGGCGGTGAGCCGCACATCGTCCGTGAGTGCGTAGCCCAACGAAAGTCGCGGCTCGATATTGAAGCGCCCGCCCGCTTGAAACCACGATGCCCGAAAACCAAGATTCGCCAAAAGCCGTTCTGATACTTGCCATTCGTCTTGAGCAAATACGCCCGCTTCGATGCTTGAAAGCGTTCCGTCGGTTTCGATAGTGCCAATGCCGACGGCGCTTGGTTCGATGCGGTTTCCGACGGTGTTGCGAAAACTGTGGTGAATCGCTTCCAAGCCCGCTTTCAGACTGTGATTCGCGGCGGGATTCCACGTGGCTTCGGCTTTTGCCGTCCAATCTTCAATTTGCGAAAGCGTTGAAAAGGTCAAACGCGAGCGTCCAAGCGGTGCGGTGATGGCGGTGCGATAATCGTATTTGGTATAAATCAGTGAAAAATTGGTAAACAGCGACGGTGAATGAACGTGCGCCCAACGCAGATTCCCACTCAAATTTCCCCAGCCCAGCCCAAGCTCCAAGCCGTTTGCGTCGAATCCCAAGTTGTCGCGCCCATTGTAGAGGCTGAGAAAAATACGGTCGTCATCGGAAAATTTATAGCTGAGTTTGGCGTTGATGTCGTAAAAATAATAGAGCGGAAGCGGCGCATCTTGGGGAATATTGTCCGTAAGCGCCTTTTGCGCCTCGACGAGCCAATCCAGAATCATCCTTCGTCCGGACAGCATGAACGTCGCATTGCTGCTCACGATTGGTCCTTCCAGATTTGCTTCGGCGATAATCGTGCTGAAGGTGGCATTGCCTTTGACGCGCTTGGCACTGCCTTCGCGCATGGTCAGGTCTATCACGCTGGAAAGTCGCCCACCGTATTCCGCCGGAAATGCACCTTTGTAAAGGCGGATGTCTTGGATGGCATCGGCATTGAAGGTGCTGAAAAAGCCCGCTAAATGGCTGGGGTTGTAGATAAGTGCGCCGTCAAGAAGCGTTAAATTCTGGTCGGGCGAACCGCCACGCACGTATAAGCCGCTTGAAAGCTCACTTGCGGTCTGTACTCCGGGAAGCAGTTGTAAAGCCCTGAACACGTCTTTCTGCCCGCCAAATGACGGCAGCCGCGCAATCGTCGTGGCTTGAATATCCACACGGGAGATAGACTGCACCGCCTCGCGCAAATCGCCCGTAGCCCTGACGGTTACTTGCCCCAAGCTGGTCGCCTGACGGGAAAGTACGAGCGACAGCGTCTGCCTGTCGGGAAGCGTGATGGGGCGCACCAGCGTTGCATAGCCCACACCCCGCACCACAAGGAAATATGCGCCTTCGGGAACGTCGGTGAGCGAGAAAAAGCCGACTTTGTTGGTTCGTGTGCCGCGCACAATGGCGCTTGCCGGAGCATTTGTTTGTGCCGTTGCTGTGGTGTCGCGGGTGAGAAAAACGCTTACACCGATGGCGGCTTCGCCTGTTTCAGCTTCGCGGACGGTGCCGGAGAGGGGGTGCGCGGTCTGGGCGTGGAGCGTTGGGGCAAAGGCGAGAAGGATGAGAATGAGAGCGGTCATAGTGTGAGGCGAATATGTATGTGGCAAAGGGAGCGTTCTCACCGCCCTACGACAGCCACCCGACGGACTAAGAAGCCGCCGGATGGCGCGGTTCGTGGGGTATTTGTGTGCGTAGAAGAACGAGCGGTCTCCCCGTCGGGCGGCTTCTTCGCCGTCCGGCGGGTTGAGGTTCAGTTACTCCCAACCCCAGTAATTACGCCTTGTTTGCACTAATACGGCGACGTTTGCCCGCACAATGAAACCGGGTTGGTTGGAGGAGGGTGCATCAGCAGCAGCGCGTCCGTTCCAAGCATGGTTGTACGAGGCTTGAAGGCTGAAAAGAAGCGGAGTACTGGGCAGCGAATAATCCGCACCAACCCCGGCATTGGCGTTGATGAGATACACTCGTGCGAGGCTGTCAACGTAAAAAAACGATTGCGAAAAGCCAAGGAAAGGATAGACTTTTAGCGAGGGCGTTTCCAGAACGGCATAGCCAAATTCCATACCAGCGCGAATGTTTTCAAAAAGTTTGGGCGAAGGGTAGGCGTTGAGGAATTTCTCCAGCGATAGTTGGAAGCGAATATTATTGTTCCGCAAGAGCAGATCTCCCCAGTATATCGAAGAGAGGGCAAGGCTCAGAAGCGGCATATTTCCTATCTGTGCGGCATACTGCTCCTGCAAACCGACCGTTCGCTGGTTCAGCAGCGACGTTCCGGAAACGCCAAGGTACTGTTTGAGCAAGATTGGGACAGAATCCTTTTTTGTGCTGTCAGCGTTTGTGCTGTCAGCGCCACCAAGCGCAAAGGCGGTAAGATTTTGGCAGAATATTCCAAAAACGGCGAGGAGGACAGCGCGAAGAGTAAAGAAGCCTAGCATAGATGCTGAAATTTTGGATCAAGAAAATGAGGAGGTAGTCAGGTGTATGAGAGTCTGGGTCTCAGGTACGAGGGTCTCGCTGCTTTGAGCGAGGCTCTCGATCTGATGTTCTAAGCGAGATCCTGCCTAAGAAGGCAGACCCTCGACTTATATCTAAACAGTTACGGTCAAAATGATATGATGAACTTATTCGGTGACAAGATGAACACCAATATACAACTTTGCATTGAACCCCGATAAACCAGGCGAGGCGATTTTATCCGTCGTAAATTGGTCGTTATTGGTGAGAGAAAATATCGGCAGGGTGTATTGATAGCTGCATTGCAGCCCAATAACGAGCGGAGTCTGTTTGATGAAATATTCGCCCCCAATGCCGAGTTGAAACGGGATGCTGGAAACATCGGTACTATCATTGATTGCTTGCGATTGCAGCCCATAGATGCCGGCAAAAGGGTAGAGGTGATAGGATGCCTCGGTTATGACGTTGCAGCCGACCGCTGCTTGCATTCGGTAGTTTCTGATGAATGACGAGGCGGGGTAGCCATTCATAATTTTTTCGAGATGAATAAATGTCCGCAATCGTCGGCTATGAAAGAATTTATGACCAATGGAGGCGAACGAAATTCCGAAAATAGTTGTCGGTTGGTCATCCTGTACACCAATGCTGACATTGCGCGTGTTCGTGCTGAAATTTCCAGAAACGGCGACGTAAAGGCTTTGGAGGCTGTCCGAGGGGTCGTGTTGGCGAGTGGTCTGAGCATACAATAGCGAAGAACAATCGCTTGGATTGTGGAGAAGAATGACAAGAATCGCACTGAGCGCCGCTTGCATTATTGATGTTCGTGAAATGTGGTTCATAGCATTGCCAAAAAATTACCGAGAGCCAACAAAGAGCGTACTAAAGCCAATTCCCAGCACCAAACGAGCAGAAAACTCCTGATGTGCAGGGAAAGCAAAAGGCGCGGCAAAAAGTCTGCCGGAATTATCCGACGTGAAATGCTGCGCATATCCAAGGCGTAAGGAAATGACCGCATCAATCATATCGGTAATTTCCGGCACAGACACTCCGGGAACGACGGGATAATGGAAAGGGAAGGTGTATGAGAAATTGACCTCTCCGCCAAGAGAATTAAGGTAGGTGAATTTTGACCTGTCCTTCTCCAAAGACCGCCATGTCTCGCCAGAAAGAAAGCACGGAGCAATCGAAAATCCTTGATGTTCCCAAACGATATAGCCAATACTGGCATCATTAGTAACAGGGAGGCTTGAGAGTTGTTCATTCGGTTTTTTTGGTGCGGACAGTTCCCAGCCCAGCCTTCCCAAGTGCAAACTCGCAACAACATTCCCCAATGTTGCCGTAAAGCCCCACTGCGCTTCGGCAAGTGTTATTGGGTTTTTGGTTTCCAAGAGCGACGGTATGCCTTGAGGGGAATGCCGCACCGTTGTTGCACCAAAGAACACAACACTTGTTCTACCCAAAAATCTCAAAACATCAATGCGAAATTTCTGCTCAGGACGGAGTGTATCCGCGCTTTTGCTGAGTGAATCCTGCGGAATGAGAATGGGGCGGTGCGGTGTATCGCTTGTTTGCTCTTGGGCGTAAAGCATTTCGGTAGCAAAAGCAAATGCAAGCGAGACAAGGAATAATGCGGAGCGGTTCATAGTGCTGTGAAACGGCGTTATTTGGCGGCTTTCGTTGCAGGTTTGATGTCGCCGTACACATTGAGTGGTAAGGTCGGTTGGTCTGCATTATCCGTTTTGATGAGGATTTGCGAGTGAAAATAGCCCGAACTTTTTGCGTCGGGGCGTAGATCAATAGCAAATTCCGTATCGCTTTGAGGCGCTATCACAAACGGTGCTTTGCGACGTGGTTTTAAGCCGTCCGATGCTATAATTTCGGTAATCTTCATTGGTGTAACTGTCGTATTTTTCAGGCGGATGGATGATGAAACCTGCCTGCCTGCACGGGTCGATGGCAAGGCAATAAAATTTGCCGAAGGCTGCAAAGAGCGCATGATTTCGGCTTTGAGCGTGAATACTTGTGTCGGTTTTGCGGCATCATTACTCGCAATGGTAATCGTCTTGATTTGCTGACCGACCGCCGTAGGGTTCAGATTGAGGGTGATATTGACATGAGTGCTTGCACCCGGAGCAAGCCGTGATTGCTCAATCGGCGCGGTTGTACAGCCGCAGGAAGGCGTTACTGAGGCAATAACGAGTTCTTTTGTGCCGATGTTTTTGAGAGCGATTTGTGCCGTGAGTGGCTTTGTTACTTGTTTGACGATACCCCAGTCTTTGGTTGTGCCGCCGATGATTTCCAGTGCGGGTTGAGCGAGAAGGGGGCTTGTTGCAGCAACGAGGAGAGTAGCAACGAGAAGGAAGGTTTTCATAGAGAATTTGCGTTAAGGCGCTTATGAATCTGTCTCTCAAAGTTTTCAAGGCATAGGGCGTAAATCATAGATTCACGCCCCATATCAAGAGCAAAATTTAGAATAAACGAATACCTGTGCGTAGTTGCACCACCGCACCACTAGCACTCATGACCGTACCATTTGCATCGGAAGGCATAAGAAAATTATGCTGATAGCCGCCACGTAAACCAAGCATAATCGGGCTGTCTGGCAAAAAGGCTTCACCGCTAATACCAATCATAGTGTGCGCATTTGTTGTGCCCGCTCCACTTGCAACATGGAAATTATATGAGCCAAAACCTATTACTGGCGAAGCTCTAAAAATCTCATTTTCAAATACCGAGTAACCAAACCAAAACTGCATACCGAGTGTCCGAATATTATTTGTACCACTTAATGAACCAACAAACGGCGATGTAGTAAATTGGACTTCGCAAGAAAAGTGATTCCAGTAATTGAACCATCCTAGATTCAAACTACCGAGCGCTTGTATTGATTTTTGAGCAAGAGCATTGCCTTCGGTTTCGGGACTGATAATGTGTCCGCTTGATATGTCGCCATTGACGGAAATGAAGGAACCGCGTTGTGTTGTCTTGAGTGTTTGTGCGAGTGCATTACTTAAGGGGACGCTAACAAGAATCAATAGTGTTAGCATAATTTTATTGCTTACCTTTTTCATAGGTTAGAGTGAAAAATTACGACAGATCGTGAATTTGTTATTTGTTCTGTATAGTCATTGAATCTGTATAGCGAATTGCTGTTCCTATTGCCGAACGCCAACGTGGGTCATAAGCAATTCGTATGATAGCATGAGCATGAATTTCTTGAGCCTTGTTTTGTAGCTCTTCGTTAATATCCTCAAATGATACTCCGATTGCCCAGATAGTACCAAGTTCAGTATAACTACGTTTGCTTTCTCCGGTAGTAAGTTGAATTGGTCTCGAATTTGCCCACGGTGTAAAGATTGATTTCGCTGGTGCGGCGCATGAGGAAATGATGCTCGGCAGTAAAATCAGAAGAACCAACAGGGCTTTGATAAATCTCTTCATACACCAATAAAAATTAAGTGGAAAACTCTTTATTTACTGAGAACTACGGAAATGTTGTACGGATAGCCTCAATACGCGCTTTCTTGAAGATGCACTTAAAACAATCTCGTGGATTTTAAGAATCGTACAAGTTACGCGATCAAAAAAAATGTAGTTCTCATCGTTCATTGCAACCACCACAAACACCGCAATAAGCAAGTGCCATGCAACCAGCCGTTATCGTCGAGCACAATGCTATTTGGACAGGAGTTGCGGCAGCCGAAATGCCTAACGTAACAACGTCTAAAACACCAAAAGCACCTAAACACGCAAAAAAACCGGCAGCACAACCTGCTTCAGCAATGACTAACAACGCCCATTGCCAAAACCAAAAGCATGCTTGCATTGATGAGCCTTCTTTGGGTAACCCGCCCGAACCCGCCATTGCTCTCAATTCAGCAATTTTTGGTGGAAGTTCTGTGCGTGCTATCCTATCAAGAGTTACATTGATGTCCTGGGCATTAGTTTCTTTGCAGGTCTTACAAACAGGGAGGTATTTATCACGTGTCTTTTGAATCAAATCGCGTTTGGAAGCAAATTTGTTTTGCCAACGTTGCATTGCTGCGATGCGCTGCTCGTTTAGGGTTTTGAACTCCTCATTGCTGATATTGAGCAACTTGAGAACTTTCTTGTTATCCTTGTCGGTCATTGCGCGACCAAGTTCTGTCCGATTATTTTCGGCTGCCATCTTTAGTTTCACGTAGATTGTGCGATTACTTTCAATCAAAAACTGTGTATCTACATCATCGGCTAATTCTGCTGCCAAAGATTGCTCTTCGCTTGTGAGTTGCCGTTGAGATAAGGGTTGAGAGGATTCATCAGCAACAGGTGGCGCTGAATTATTCAGCACGTGTTGTGCCGTTTCCTGACACGCAGACAATATCATCAAGCCAAACAAAAAGGCGCTTACCGCCTTACAAAAACCGGACGACGTGAATTTTTGCAGAGACATACTGCGACTCCTTAAAACAAGAGTTTTTCCGCCCCGTAAAACTTTGTTATTTTTGTGCCAAGTGTTGGAAGTCGGAAAACTTTCACCTGACACTCCGCAGTTTCGACCTTGCCGGGTTGTGGCTGCGGGCGGCGTACTGCATCGGGGCAGAAAAACGTAGTGCGCCGCTTTTTTTGTTGTACGAAATTAAAGAGATATTCGTACCTGCACAACCGCAAAAGTGTGAAACTTCCCACTTTTTTTGCGAAACCTCCCACTTTTTCCGGCGTAATTTTAGCCGCCATCCCTCTTCTTTCCTGGCTTTGGGGTCGTTTTTTTGCGTTGTTTGGGAATACGGAAGTTTTTGGGTCGTAATGAACGGATATATTCTTCATCCGTAGCGTATTTGTCTGTTTCAGATGAAGTGTGCAGGAGCGTTATTCGGTGATGAGCGCCGTTTTCGCTTACGACGACCCTACCCAAGCGGCGCTCTAAAAAGAGCCGTGTTTTATCCTCTGCTACCTTGATTTCATCCCCATTCGGGAGCGTCAGCACGAGACCTTTGCGGTTATAATTGCGTTCGATGCGGGCATCCACCTTCACCCTCACGAGTGCCGAGCGATGTACCCGCATAAAAGCTGTTTTGGAGAGGATGTTTTCCCATGATTGAATCCTGCGTCCGTCCAGTATTTTCTGAATGTTTTTGTTTGTCCGTTGATTGCTCTCTGCCGTCGTGGCGGGCGATGGGGCGTTGCACCATACTTCCGTATAGTTGTTTTGTGCCACGCAGTAGATAATATCGGACTTCCGAATGGTGATGTTACCGTACGGCGAGTAGAGTGTGATAACGTCCGATAGCTGGCTATCGGTCTCAGAAGCAAGAATCGCTGTTGTTGTGTTGAGGAGGTGTTTTTTGCTGCGATGCGCTGCTTGGTAGAGCCAAATATCCAAGATGTGCGCGGTCAGAGTTTGGCATAATTGTTCAATTCGTTCTTTTATCAGCCTTGTATCAAAAGGCAGGGGCAATAATCCCGCAAATGCGCGATTTGCCTGCAATGCCGGGGCATGAGGTTGAACAATGTCGGGCGAAGCAATGAGAACGACAGGCGGCGTTTCTGTCGTTGTGCCGCCGCGCAGCACCTCGGCAATATCGGCAATCTCTCTTTCGGTGGAGGCTTCGACAAAAAGAATCTGCAAATGCCGTGTTGTCAAGGCTTGACGCAGCGCCTCTGCGATCTCGTCGGTTTGCATCAAATAATAAAAATCAAGCTGCTTTTGCGTCTTCAGCGCCGAAAGAGAGGCGTTGAGCGGGTCGTGGGGGGGTATCAACCCGGTAGGGAAAGAGTTTTTTTTCATAGAAACACGAACAACAGTGTTGTTTGATATGTTGGCGTACAGCACATTCTATCGTTTGGGCAATAAGTGGCACTGTTCGGAACAAATATCGCACAAAACCTCGTTGCGATGCAAATCCGATGACCCAAAACCCGTTCTAATGACCGAGACCCCAAACTAATGATCCAAATCCCGTTGTAATGACCTAGGGCAATCGCATGAAAAAAAATCTATGCCGTAGAGACAAGGCATTGCCTTGTCTCTACACGTTAAACGACAAACACTGATGATAGTGGAATGCTGATTTGATGCGGGTTTGAAATTTTCATGCG
>JAAFHM010000093.1 GCA_013298375.1 Ignavibacteria bacterium
TTTGCACACGCTGACGCGGTTTCGGTTTGGAAAGATTGCGTTCAAGGTCGAGCAAGCTGTCGGCATCTTCGGCAATCGCCGAAACGTAGTCAATACGGTTCATTTGAGAAATCAATGCTTAAAGAATTGTTGTTTTTACTATGTAAAATAACAAAAGTATAATCAAAACGGTATCACTTCTCGACCGCAAGCCGTCGGATAATTTGAAGGATGTGGAAATTCAGAAGTGACAGATGAACGCCGTATCGTAAAAACGCAAAAGGCGCAGAAACACGTGGTTTATGCGCCTTTTTTTGTTCAAAACATTCTCACAAATTTTTCAACCACGCATTGCGCAGCATTATTTGGCGATAATACGCCTGCGGGCTACGCTCGAAGACGTACTGGCGTTCCTCGCGACGTGTCTGCACAGGCAGTGTGAGCGTCAGTTCTTTGCCAGAGCGCAAGACGGTAAGTGTATAGGTTGTTGACGGCAGAAACTTTGCCGTTAGATTGGCAAAGGTCTTATTATCCGGGCTTGTCAGGGTTTTTCCATTGACGGCACGAATCTCGTCATCTACCTCAACACCGCTTCCAACAAGCGTTTCACGGAAATCGGCGACCGTCAGTTTTCCATCACGGAGGCGTGTTTTTAAGCCTGCTTCCGTCTGAACAGTATCAGAAAATTTTCGTTCGGAATAGGCAATGCCGATTTTTGCATAATACTCGCGAAGCGGCAATGGGCTTGCCTTGCGGACATACTGCTCGAAAAAATCAGCGATTTCAGGATAGGTCATTTTGACAAATTCCTGCAAAAACTCTTTTTCGGAAAATGCTTTTTCAGGACCATATTTCTTCATCAATTCTTGAATGACTTCCCTCAACCCCCGTTTGCCATTGGACAGTTCGAGTAACCGAATATCCAACATCCCCGCTACAAGCGCTCCGCGATAGTAAATATTACCATACTGCTTCTGCCCGGAATCGGAATAACACGTCAGGCTGAGTTTACTAAGACTATAGGTGCGATCAAAATAATTTTGATCAACGAGAGTTTTCTGGCTGAGGTCGGCGAGGTATTGGTCAAGAGATTTTAAGCCGCTCCGAAGCTGCATGATGTGAGCTGCCCATTCGGTTGTGCCTTCGTAGAGCCAAAGATGCTCGGATGCCGTTGGCTTGACAAAGTTAAAACGTTCAATGATTTCACTGTGTATATTGAGCGGCGTGATGACGTGAAAAAACTCGTGTGCGGCAATATCAGTAATTGACTGTCCGTATTCTGGGGTAAAAGGGCGCTCTTCCATGACATATTCGGAGCTGTACGAGTGTTCCCAAGCGCCTGCTGAAGTGTTTTCTAGGTGAAAAAGAAATGTATAGCGCTTAACGGGTAATTCACGGAGAAATTCCCCAGCAGAGTTGAGCATTTTGCTCATCGCGCCCAAAAGCTGTTCGGAGGAAATCTGGTCAGTTTTGGAGTAGGTGTAAATTTCGATTGCCGTACCTTTGATATTCGTGCGGGCGCTGGTCAAACGTCCCATCAGCACAGGAGAATCAACGGCAAAATCATAGTTTTTTGCGTAATAATACCCCGCACTGTCTTGCTCAAGCGGCGTACCGATTTTCCACGCACTTGGATAGAGAAACTTGATTTTAAGCGGTGTTGATTGCATATCTGTTGGGAAACCAATAACAGTGTGCGCGTTAAAAAGCGTATGGTCATCCTCAATGGATGAGCCGCACATACGGAAGATTTCATCCCGTGTTACGGGCGTGTCGAAGGTCTCAGCAATGGCGTAGCGGATTTCTACGACTTTTTCTGGTTGCTTGATTTTCCACTGATTCACAGAAATATTCTCGCAGGGTATTTCTTTTCCTTTTTCATCAAAGGCTTGAAATTTTCTCACGAAGCGCCCAATATCCATGATTTGATACGTGCCTGGTGCGGTCGCCGCAAATTGATAGACGGCATTCGCAGCTGTTAAGCCACTTACAAGCAAGCGTACTTTGAAGGTATCATCGGAGCGGTCATTGAGATTCACTTCGTAAACCAGTGTGCGGGTCGGAGTAGGCTTGGAAATGGCAACGGGCTTGGCTTTAGAAGCTTTTTGACCCAAAAGAGTGTTAGTGCCGAAGCAAAGCAATAGTGCCGCACAAGCGACAAGAAATTGAGGTTTCATGGGATGGAACAGTATGAAGGATGAGTCTAAAAAAGATGTAGCCCATGAGAACATGAGCTACATCGTGCAAATGCGTATGCGTTGATTTCTGCGAATGTTCCGCGTTTATTTTACTTTCAATGTTTGTCCCACACGTGCCGTATTACCCGTGATTGCAGGATTGAGTTTTTTTAACTGCTCAACATTCAAACCAAAACGACGCGAAATAGAATAGAGTGTATCACCTGTTTTGACGGTGTAACTATCGCTATCTTCTTCTTTTGGAGGAGTTTCGTCGCCCTTGGCGATGCTGCTAGCATAAACTTTCAACTCCATACCAGGTTTGATATATGTGCCGCGCAAGCTGTTCCATTGGGAGAGGTCACGAGTTGTAACATTATAGCGCTCGGCAATCGTATTGAGTGTTTCGCCTTTTTTCACTTTGTAGAGCGTTGGCTTTCCAGCATGAGCAGTTGTGGAGGAAGCGGCAACTTTAGGCTCGGCGGCTGGAGTACTGCTTTCACTCGTTGCTGATTGTGTTTGTTTAGCGACTTGATTTTCCGCCGTTGCCGGAATAATCAGGGACTGCCCAACGAAAATACGACCATTGGGACGCATTTTGGAGAGTTTACGAATTTCATCCATTGTTACGCCATAATCATCGGCAATTTTCGCCAGTGTTTCGCCTTGCGCAACCTTATGTTTCAGCATACCTGGTTTTGTAGGAACGGCTTTGCCTGATTCATCAGCACTATAACTTTTATCAACATAGAGTGTTAATTTATCGCCAAGGCTGACTTTATCGGAATTATAGGGAATATTATTCCAATTACGCATATCGGAAAGACGCACGTTGTAGCGGGCAGAAATATTGTACAGCGTCTCTCCGGCAACGACTTCGTGTTCAATTTTCTTGCTATTTGGTGGAGGCGGAGCGGGGCGATGTTGCACAACTTCGTTGTCGTCGGACTTATCAGTATGTTCTTTTGTCGCCTTATCATTAGACCGTTTGTCTTTTGTGTTCGCAGCAACGGCTTGTGTTGCTGGCGTATCTTCCTCTTCTTCTTCCTCTTCTTTTGCTGGAGCAGTATAGCGCCCATCGGTTGGAATACGAAGCATTGTGCCGACAGGAATACGTTTTTTCTTGCCCGTCAGGTCATTTGCCGCAGCAATAACCGACGAGGAAACGCCATATTTGCGGGCTATTGAGCTAAGGGTCTCACTTCCGCTTACTTCGTGCATCGTCCATGAATGTTTATCGGCTTTACTCATTTTTTCGTAATTGGCAACAAAGGTACTTTTGGTGCCAACAGGAATCTTGAGTTGATACTGTTCGGAGTATGGTGGCGTGGCTTGACGAATAAGTTCAGGATTGAGGTCTTGCAAGGTTTCTTCGCTTACGCCCGCACAACGCGAAAGAACGCGAAAATCTACTGCCTCGCTAATCGGCACCACATCATAGTTAAAACGCTCTTCAAACTGGATATTAGTAAAACCATACGCTTCAGGATTCAAACAGACCTTTGCGGCGGCGATGTAGAGCGGTACATAGTTACGAGTTTCTTTTGGCAAATACGGACGCACATCCCAATAATTCGGTTGGCTGAGACCAGAACGTGCAATAGCCCTACGCACTCCACCCAAACCGCAATTATACGCCGCCAGTGCCAAATGCCAATCGCCGAGTTCATTGTAGAGGTCTTTCAAGTGACGCATTGCTGCGCGGGTGGCTTTTTCAGGGTCGCGGCGCTCATCTTGCCAATAATCCACGCCCAAGCCGTACATCTGACCTGTGGTCTTGATAAATTGCCATAAACCAACAGCTTTTGCCCACGAAGTGGCATACGGACTGAGACCGCTCTCAATCATGGACAAATAGATTATCTCTTCCGGTGCGCCCTCTTCACGGGCGATTTTACGCATCATTGGAAACCATTTGCCTGTGCGTTCCATCCATTTTTGGAAATAGCGCCGTCCGCGCACCGCCAAAAACTCCACAGCCCAGAGAGATTCTTGGTTCTCAGGCAGTGGAACTTGCAATTCAATACCGCGCATCCCCGTATAAGCAGCAAGCGCGGAACTGGATTCCGGCAAGTTGAGCGGTACAAATTTTTGACGGCTTGAATCTTTCCCACGTGGGAAATTCAGGTCGTCATACGAAGGCATATCGCTATTTTCGATGGATTGAAAGAATTTATCGCGCAATACGACAATGGGCGATTTTTCACTGAGATTATCAAGATTTTTAATATAATTCTCATAATCCTCAATGATAGACTGCATCAGGTCTATGAAGTCTTGATTATCTTGAATTTTAGGAAAATCCGCAATTTTATTGAGGGTTTCGATAGCTTGGTCGAACGAGCGGGCAGCGCGGGCGGTATCGGAACGATTGATATAGGACAAAGCGCGAAGGTACTGCTGGCGTGCGGATTCGAGGGTGCTGGTGACAAAGCGGTCATTCATCGCCACGCCCGGGACAACTTGGAGCGTATCATCAAGTTCAGCAAAATCATCCTGTAAGCGTGGAATGATTGTTTTGCCATCACCTGTTTGCGGCGGTGTCGGTTGCCGAGGGGATTCTTTTCGTGGGGATTGTGCCAGAAGCACGTGATCAGACGCGGTAGGGAAAAAATGTTGCGTGAGTACCGCAAAAAGAGGTAAGACGACCACAACTACTGCACACGTGCGTAAGAATTGTGCCATGCGGGGGTTCCTCGTTGACATAGTGAAAAAACACAGAACTAAAGTCCCGCAATAATGTTCTCAAGCAAACCATTCTTCAGCAGCAAAAGCATTATGAGTGTGCAGTTGCCGCTCAAGAATAGAGGCTAGTCATTATGCGGGACGGCAATATAGGACTTTCGTGGTATCTGACCAAGCACGAATCGGTTCAACACCTTATCAGAGCATCGGTTAAGAGTAATATTAGCGAGGACAACGCAAGAAAAAACGCGGTATAGAGAAGATAATCATCTTTTTCGGAACAACATAATTAACGAAAATTAACATCGTAGAAAAAACGCTTTGTAACAAGAAAAATCTTGGTGGAAAAACAAACTTTACTATGAATAGCGCACATTGAAAATTTCCCTTCCGCCCTTCATGCTATTTTCCGTACATTGGCTATTGCTCAATTTCTTCACTCAATTTAGAAATGCACATTCCACTCATTTTTACGATTTCTTCATGTTTATTCTTTCCATTACCATCGTCATCATTGCAAATGTTGTTTATCACAGCGCTCAAAAATCTGTCGCGGCGAATGCTCATCCCCTTGTGGCAACACTCGTGGCATACGTTGTGGCAATCCTGCTCTGCGTGGCAGCATTCCCCTTCATGCCCCTTCAAAACAGTATCAGTGAAGAATTGAAGCGAATAAACTGGTCGAGCTATATGCTGGGCGCATCAATCGTTGGCGTGGAACTGGGGTATCTACTTGCGTATAGAGCAGGATGGGATGTAAGCATTGGTTCAGTTGTGGCAAACGTGGCTATTGCTATTATGTTGATTCCTGTTGGAGTATTGATGTTCAAAGAATCGCTATCTTGGACAACGATTGCGGGAATTGCTCTGTGCTTAATGGGAGTTGCATTAATTGCAAAAAAGTAAATTCAAGTGACTCTTTAAAACGCAAAAGCGCGAGTTTCTTCGCGCTTTGCCAAATTTATCCAACAATCATATTGTGATTAACCATGCTTTATGAGCATGAACAGCGCAATGGCACTATATCCGACAGCAATCACAATACCATAAAGAACACTAACTTTCTTCAGAAGAGGAGTAAATTCACGGTTGTACAGACCAAGTGATTGGAATGAACTCTGCAAACCATGTGAAAGATGCAAGCCCAAAACTAGCGCTGAGACAATATAAAAAATAGCAAATCCGGGATTCGCCATTACTGCTGCCGTCACATCATATTCACTTGCTCCGGCAACAGGCTTTGGAAGAATATGAAAGCGAATATTGAGCAAATGCACAATCAAAAACAGAATAAAATAAATACCCGTAAAAGCCATGGTACTTGAGCCAAGTGTCGCACCGCCGGAACTCTTCTTATTTACATACCCTTCTGGTCGTGCTGCCCGGTTTTGAACTGCCAAGACAATACCCATGACGATATGCGCGATAAAGAGTGCAGCCAAACTCAACTCAATCAGACGAAATGCCGGAAGATTGTGCAAAAAATCACCGTAGGCGTTGAATTTCTCTGCACCTTGAAAGACAAGAAAATTACCCGTCATATGCGCAAAAGCAAAACCACAAAGCAGCAAACCGAGTACGCCCATTACCTGTTTTTTGCCAATGGAGTACTTAAAATATTTGTCCACTACACTCACAAAAGCCTCCGTGAAGTTTAGTTTTTGAGAAGAATCTTATACGTTATTGGTCAATGTTACGATTATGCTTTGAAATACCCGAAACTCACTATTCAAGCAAAAACTTTAATGGATTTGCTGTGAAGAAGTTCGTAACTGCTTGGATAAAGACAGCCTTGCATCTCAGCATCACGATACCAATTCCAGCGATTCTTTCAAGTAAGGGTCATTAACAGCAACAATTGAGCGTGTAGCGAATTGCCGTGCAATCATAAAGAAGAACAAACCCGCAAAGAACAACCAACCGCAAATTTCTTGCCAGCCAAGACGAAGCGTTGGGCTGAAGTTTGGTAAAATGATAAACGACAAATCAATAAAATGCATAAACAAAATCCAGCATCCAACACCGACAAGAACGGCAGGATTACGTTTGTTATTCTGTGTGAGCAAGGTTACAAACGGCACAATAAAGTGTCCGAAAACTAAGCCGTAACCAAGAAACTGCCAATTACCATGCGCCCGCAAGATAAAAAACAGTGTTTCCTCAGGAAGATTACCATACCAAATCAAGAAGTATTGCGAGAAGGTGATATACGTCCAGAAGACCGTAAAGGCAAACATAAATTTGCCAATATCGTGATAATGCTCGTCGGTAATACCCTTCAAATGCCCTTGTCTTCTCAAGGTAACAACAAAAATTGCAATAAGCGAAAGCGTTGAGACAAAGTTCCCAGCAAAGAAGTACACACCAAACATCGTGCTGAACCAATGCGGGTCAAGCGACATAACAAGGTCAAAACCAGCAAAGGTAAGCGACATAGCGAACAACAACACAAATGGTGCAGAACGCTTCATGTTAAATCGTGTAGGAGTATAGTCCGTTGAACTTTCGTCTTGCTTGAAAGAGTTGCCGATGATAAGGCGATAGGTCATAAACCAAATCAGCGCATAAATGCCCAAGCGAATCGTGAAAAACGTTGGATTCAAAAATCCGCGCTTGGAGGCAAGAACTTCATCGAAGTGTGGTCCTGGCTGATAGATGTGCGGGTCAGCCCAATGATAGAGTTTATGGGAAAACCAGACATCAATAATCATCGGAATCAAACCAATAAGTACAATCGGCAAAAATCCAGCGAAAATCTCAGGAATACGGCGCACCATTGCGCTCCAACCAGCATTGACAAGGAATTGAAGCGTAGCAAAAAACATCGCCACTATCGTAATTCCCGCAAAATAAATATAGCCAAGCAGATATGCTGCCAAAAAACGCCCTGAATCCAGAAACGCCGCACCCACCATGCCCAAAGCACCTACGCCTAAAGCAATCATCGAATAGGTGCGCATTTTCTGCGCAAAGCTCGAATCAGCAATAATAACAGTATTCATAGAACAGTTGTTGTTTAGAGGTTACAGATTCACACCTATTATTGAGCTGATGCAGCTTTTGCTGTACCGGCTTGAGCAGTCGTTTGATTATCGGTATTGATAGATTTTGCAGACATTTTCGGATGTGTACCACCGTTCTGTAAAACACGAATATAATGGACAACACACCAACGGTCAAGTTCTGAAAGTTTGTCTGCGTACGAGGACATAATATTCTGTCCAGCGCTCATCACATGAAAAAATTTGCCATCGGTGTACGCTACTGCTTCGGGGCGCACAAGACTTGGCGGATTTGCAAAACCCTTTTGGACAACCAGTCCGTTACCTTTGCCATCGTGGTTATGGCACGGTGTACACATCGTTTCAAAGCGATTTTTGCCCCGTGCAAGCACCTCTGCTGTTACTGGAACGGTGTTAATATTTTTCGTATTCGCATCGTCTAATGAGACATTATATTTCGTGCCATTGCGTGGAACGGTATATTCTAGAGGGTCACGTGTCGCTTTTCCATCAGCAAAAAACGATGATGGAGACTGCCCTTTGACTTTGGGTTGGTTATCCATATCGTCAATAATCTGAAGCGGCGGCGTGTCGGATGTCCAGAGGATATTGCCCGAAAGTAATCCCACCCAAAAGAGGGAAATTGCAATAAGTCCCACAACTGACCAAAAGCCAAATTTGCGTTTGTTTGAAGCCATGATTGTATGGTAAATGAGGGTGGAAAATTAATCTTGTTCAACAGACTCGTGGACGACACGGACGTTATCTGCACCAAGTTTGGAGAGCAATGCCTGAGCAGTTTCTATCGTAAAGCGTGGATCTTCTGCCTCCAAGACGACACAAAAATTATCATCTGTTGCGGCTTGAAAACCTGCATCATACTGATACTTCGAGTGCCAATTCGGAAGACCACAAAGATACCCGAACATGGTAAAGAATACAGTGAGTCCGGTACACAAGACCATCAATTCAAAAAATACCGGCACACCAAATTGCGGTGCAAACAGTGGCTTACCGCCGATATTAAGTTTGTACTCAATACCACCCGTCCAATACTGAAGGGCAAAGGCACTGGCAAGCCCAAAAAGCCCGCCCGCTAAGGCAAACTTTGGTAGAGATGTTTTTGGCATACCCATCGCTTTTTCCAAGCCGTGAACGGGATATGGCGTATAAATATCAAATTTCGTGTAACCAGCACCATGAATACCTTTGGCGGCAGCGGTTACTTTATCGGGATTTTTGAAATCGCCCATCACAGCGATAACATTTCCTATTGTTGCTTCCATGATAATTGAAATTCAGAGTTCGCAATTTTGTGGATTGAGCAGAATCACGCTTTAGTGATGCGCTTTTGCCGTAACCTCGCCGCTATGCTCATCGTGAGCATGGTCGTCATGGTGGTGACTTGGCTGCGCCCCTGGCATAATAGATTTAATCTCACCAAGCGCGATAATAGGCAGGTACTTGGAAAACAGCAAGAAAAACACCATGAATAAACCAAACGTACCAATGAAGATAGTAATTTCTACCCAAGTTGGTGTATAGTAATGCCAACTTGAAGGCAAATAGCCATGATGCAGCGACGTGGAAATAATCGTAAAGCGCTCAAACCACATACCGATATTTACGACGATGGAGAGAACAAAAGTAAACCATACATTACGGCGTAATTTTGCGCTCCAGAAAAATTGTGGCGAGAACACATTACACGTCATCATCATCCAATACGACCAGGCATAATCACCTGTTGCACGGTTGATAAAGACGAAGCGCTCGTAGGGATTGCCGCTATACCATGCAATAAAGAATTCCATTGCATAGGCATATCCCACAATCATCCCTGTTGCAAGAATGATTTTATTCATGTTATCAATATGCTTCAGCGTGATATATTCATGCAAGTCAAGGATTTCTCGTGCAACAAGCATAAGCGTAAGCACCATCGCAAAACCGGAGAAAATAGCACCAGCAACAAAGTATGGTGGGAAAATGGTCGTGTGCCAACCCGGGAGAATCGAAACCGCAAAGTCAAAGGATACGATTGAGTGAACCGAAAGTACCAGTGGCGTGGAAAGTCCGGCAAAAATCATATACGCAAACTCGTAATGATGCCAGTTGCGCGTTGAACCAGTCCAACCCAGACTAAATACAGTATAACCTGCTTTAGCGATTTTTGATTTTGCACGATTGCGCAATGACGCGAGGTCAGGTACGAGACCCGTGAACCAGAAAAGAAGGGAAATCGTAAAATAGGTACTAACCGCAAACACGTCCCATTCAAGCGGTGAGCGGAAATTTACCCACATTTTCATTTGATTTGGATACGGGAGAAGCCAGTAATCAAGCCAAGGACGACCTGTGTGCGTAAGCACGAACACGGCAGCATTGATAACGGCAAAAATGGTCATTGCCTCAGCAGAGCGATTAATTGCTGTGCGCCATTTTTGACGAAACAGGAACAATACCGCCGAAATGAGCGTACCCGCATGACCGATACCAACCCAAAATACGAAATTGGTAATATCCCAGCCCCAACCAATTGTGTTATTCAAACCCCACACGCCAATACCTACGGCAATCGTGTACGTGAGCGCACCAATGCCAGCACCCGCTACGAGCATTGAAGCCAAAAGCGCAGCCCAGAACTTCGGAGTTGCTTTTTGTTCTGCGATGCCGCAAATGTCTTCGGTAATTTGGTGTATGGTTTTATTACCCAGCACAAGCGGCTCACGGACTGGCTTTGCCGATGGACTATCGTGATAGCCATTCATCGCTGCCCCATTCGTATATCCCGCCGTGGCTGTCGCAACTTGTTCTTTTGCTTCCATAGCCATACCTTTTGGATGAAATTGTATAATTTATTTATTTCAAGTGTTTAGCCACAATTAACCGTGTTTTTCCGCGCCATGCTCTTCTTTACCATGCTGCTTTGCTTCTTGGTTGCGAACCTTAGCAAGATAGGTAATTTGCGGACGGACGTTTAATTCTTCAAGAACCAAGAATCCACGCTCACTTGTCCGTGATTTCGCAACAATACTTTCGGGATTATTGGTATTGCCAAAAGTAATTGCCGACGCAGGGCAAGCCTGTTGACATGCTGTTTGGAATGAACCATCAGCAATATACAACTCACCAGCATCTTTTGTTTTCTGACGTGCTTCAGTGATACGTTGTGTGCAGAAAGAACATTTTTCCATCACGCCACGCATACGAACGGTTACGTCAGGATTATGAACAAATTCCGACGGCGTACGCTTACCTTTGTGCCAGTTAAACCAGTTAAACCGACGTACTTTATATGGACAGTTGTTTGCGCAGTATTTCGTACCGACACAACGGTTATAGGTCATTTCGTTCAGACCTTCTGGGCTATGTGTTGTTGCAGCAACAGGGCAAACATTCTCGCACGGCGCACTTTCGCAATGCTGACAAAGCATTGGCTGGAAGGTAACGTTAGGGTTTTCGAGATTTGAGTGGTCATAGTAACGGTCAATACGAATCCAGTGCATATCACGACCATTCGCAACGTGCTCTTTACCAACAACAGCAATATTATTTTCTGCTTGGCAAGCCGTAATACAAGCCCCACAACCAACACACGCAGACATATCAATCGTCATACCCCAACGATGCCCTTTATAGGCAAAACTTGGGATAATACTCTGCGGTAATTCCTCGTTTTTATGACCTTTTTTACCCGGAACGTGCTCTTTCTCAAAAAGATGCTCGTCCTTTGCCTTAATTTGACCAATAGTCGTCTCTAGTGCCAATTTCCGTCCGATAAGGTCGGTATGATGCTGTGTGGTGGCAATCTTATATTTCTTTTCGGTAACTTCGACCGTAACGGGAACATAACCGAATGATTGCTCACTGGACATGAGCGAATAAGCGTTTGCACCGACGTTATTTGCGACTTCACCGAGTTTGGTACGACCGAAACCCGTCGTTGTTGCAATAACTCCGTCCTGCATACCATGCTGAACCCAAATTGGCAATTCAACAACACCATTTGCACTTTTGATACGAACAAGCACGGTATCGTCATAACTCGGCGACTCTTCGGAAATTTCCTTCGCTTTTTTATCACCGAGAAGTTTTTTTGCCGTATTAAGGCTCACCAACGCTGCATTATCCCATGTCATTTTGGTAACAGGATCAGGCAGTTCCATGAACCAGCTACTATTGCTCAAACTACCATCATACTGCGCATACGAAGGAGTTACCAAAGCAACAAAATCACCTTTTGCAGGTTTTGCTTGTGCAACAAGAGCATTTCCAGCACTTGCATTGACACTAACATTAGGAGCAATAGAAGCAGAACCAGCCGCCGTACCATCCCGAAGCACTTTAGCCCAGAACTCATCAAATGTGGCAGGTTTTTCGCCCGAAAGCCCATTAAATACCGTTGTCCAGCGTTTACGCACATATTCCACATACGCAACTTTTTCACCCAAATCCGTGAAAGCATCGGCTTTAAGAGCCGTCGTTAATTGCATAAGCAAATCGGCAAGTGAGGCGCTATTTGGATTAAGCGGAGCAATGAGGGGTTGCTGAATGGAAAGCGAACCATCGAAAGTCTGAGCGTCAGACCAAGACTCAAGGTAGTGTGCGCTCGGTACATATACTGAGCAAATCGCTGTTGTTTCTTCCTCGTACATCGAAAAAGCAAAACGATGCTCTACTTTTTTCAAAAGTTCTTGTGTTTCCGCATCAGCAGAATAAGCAGGATTAACACCAGCTAATACAACAGCGCCAAA
>JAAFHM010000099.1 GCA_013298375.1 Ignavibacteria bacterium
TCTTTTCCGTTACGGTTACCAATACCGGCGCAACACCCCTTCAACGCTTGCGTGTGGCGGCAACAGTTACAAACTTGGACAATAACGCTGTGCTGTTCCGCACGAAAAACGACCTCACGCGCCCGTTTAATGCGCCTCCCAGAGTGCCGCAAACACTGACTGCACCGCAGATTCTCCCCGCAAATTCCTTTGAATACGATGCGTCGGTGCAAACTGCCCTCATTCGTACTAATACCCTCCCCGAAGGCGCATATAGACTGTGTGTGCGGGTGATTGACGAGCGCGGTACGACCGTTGGTTTTGAGCAATGCCGTACCTTCAATGTCGTCATTCCCGACCCGCCGAGCCTGATTTCACCTGTCAATGGCGATTCTGTACGCCGCGCTGCACCAAGTGTTCCGTTCAATCTGCAATTCCAATGGACACAAGTGTTTGCACGCTTCGGGCAGCAGAGTAAGTACAAACTCCGCGTTGTACCGATTTTTCAGGGTCAGCAGCCGCGTCAGGCATTGGAAGGAAATCCGGTATTATTGGAAAAAATCGTGCAAACAAGCAGCTATCAGTTACTCCCTTCCGACCCGCAATTCAATAATTACCCCAATGCAACAGGTTTCGTCTGGCAAGTTCAAGCTATTGACCCGAATGATGTGAGCATAGCAAATGTGCGGGCTGTGGGGCGGAATGAAGGCAAAAGTGAGATTTTTGTGTTTGGTCTGGGGCAATCCGTTTCAAGAACAAGCCCCGTTGCGGGCGGCAGCAATGGGAAAGGCAAAAAGAAATCGCCTTTCGACAATTCCCCCAAAGGCACAGAGCGCATCGGCAGCAATACTCCCATACCGATGTCGGTCATCAAAGGCGTGGTGAAATGGTCGTACCGAGCGGCAGCACTTGGAGAGGCAGGGCTGCAAGGCACGTCAAATCTTCCTTCCAAAGCGGTATTGTGTACAGGTGAGACCGTTTCTGCGTTGGTGGGCAATAATCTCGGCGCAAGTCCTACATCAAGTGCTATTGCTGCTGCTGCTTCACCGAAGCAATATCCTCTGCCGAATATGACGGTGAAAGTCGTTGCCGCGTTTCCAAATCAAGGCACAATTTCCGCCAACATCGGCGGAAAGCCAGTCAGCATCAATACAACGCTGGCGGATATTTTGCTTGGAACAGCGACAACCAATGAAAACGGTGCTTTTGTGCTGGAATTTGTCAATCCGATTTTTGCCAAACAGGGCGCTTATATTGGTGATTCTGTCATAACGAAAACAAAGAAAGTGCCGAATCTCAAGGGGCAGTTTATTGATGTTTCGTATAAAGACACGGTTCAACTTTTCGCAACAACTGGTGATTTCGAGAAGGTCATCATCAAGGTTATTGCCGAAAGCCCACACTTTCTTTTGGAAGAAAAATCATTCCCCATCACCGCCGATAGTACGAAAAGAACGATTGAAGTCGGCACGATTGCTGCTCTTGCCAGAACATTCCGTTTGAAAACAACTGTTCTGAAAAAGGTACAATCCGGCGCAGAGATTATCACACTCAAGGCGGCAAATCCTGTTGTTTCGGTCTATCGTCCGCAGGAATTTTACCAAGATTCTGCTAATGCCGCACTTATCCCTGAGAAAAAACTCAAAGTGCTTACCGTTGTTGATAAAATCGGCGGAATCGCCTGCGCCTGCTTGCAACAAGCCGTCGGCGAGCAGACGTGCAGCCCTCTGTTCCTGAATCAAAATGGTTTGCACGACCGATATTATCTGCGCATCGGTGCTGAAAAATGCCAAACTCTTGAAACGGTGTTGCAAGTGAACTCGGCATCGGTCGCAAAAGACGGTATCGCCGAGGTGCATCAGCGCGTTGTGCTGAATTCTGCCGGAGGTTCGCTGGTGCAGGGAACTATCAAGCGTTTGAACTTGCAGAATCTTGAGCCAAAATCACCGCTTTCTGCCGCACAGCCCGACCCTCTGAACACTGTCAAACTTGCGCTTGTGCCATTTGTGACGCTTGGTGAAAAAGTCGAAGCGCGGTTGAATGTTTTCACCGATCCGAATGGTAATTTCACCATTGATTCTGTTCCCAAAGGCGCATATTTGCTTCAAGTGGCAGGTGCGACGCTGTATTTTAATGAGCAGTTCAAACTTGCCAAATGGATGCCTAAATTCACCGTAGGCGATAATCCGACAAAAGCAGACAGCGAGCCGCCCTTCAAATACGAAAGTCCGGCTCAGGCAGGGAAACTAGAGAGTAGCGCACCATTTTCCCCGGGCTTGCTGGTTGTGGTGGATGGCGAATCGGAAGTAGAAAAAATGCAAGGCTATGTCGTCTCGCCGCTTGCTGTGGTCTGTGGGCGCTTGACCGATGATTTGGAAAATTTGGCGGGTGGTGTTACCATTACCGAAAATTCTTCGATGAAAGCCTCGGCAGCGACTGATAAGGACGGGCGTTTTGCCATTAATGTTCCGCATGGTCAAGTAACGCTCAACTTCAAGCGGCAGGGCTTTCCGGCACAATCGAAAATTCTTCAGGTCAATGCACCGGAAAACTTCTTTATTCCGCCTGTGCAGATTATCAAATTTGACCCCAAAACCCTCGAAGACGAGAAAACAAGCGGCACTGGCGGAAACGGGAAAATGACGAATCTGCTCATCAAACTCAAAGGCTTGGACAAAAGCAATCCAGGGGATGTTTCTAAAACGAGTATCGCCGATTTGTTCGGAACGACGATCATGCGCGGCATTGCCACAGGCGCTATGTCCAAAATGGTCAACAGCCCGTCCATGCTGCCGGTGGGAGCAAACGGGACCAGTTTCACCATGTCAGGCACAGGCTACAGTGCGCTTGCTTCGCCGATAGCGGGACTCAGCATCAAAGGTGCGAAAGGTGCGTACAGCCAAGCGGAATCGAATCTTTTTGGTGCATTCACGGCAGATGTTTTCTCCGGCGGGAAAGCGGCGGGAACAAAGGCTTTTGGCAAAGATGCAGGTTGGGAAGATGTTACGCTTTACAACAACCTTGCCGCATTGTCAGCACTTGCGCCATTGGCTGAGGATGAGATAAACACGGATGCCGTAACCATATACGACATGGGCGTAACGTCCATCAATCGCGGCATTTCGCTTGAGGTTACCGTTATCGACAAAGCAAGCAAATCCGCGCTCGACAAGGCAAAGGCTACAATCGGCGCAAAATCAGCAATGACGGGAATCGCAAACGGGAAGCCTACTCCCGCGATTATCAATGAACTCAAACCCGGCGCACAAGTCACAACGACTGTGCCTGTGCGCGTCGAAGGTCCCGAATCCGCCAACTACATCCCACGAGTGGTGGATGCGGGCTTGAAATCTGGTGCAGACGTTTCGTATATCATGGTCAGCCTCACGGCGGGCGCACGGGTTACGGGCAAGATTCTCTTGCAGGACGAAAACGGAAATGTGCTGCAAAACCAGCAGTCAAGCCTTTTTTCGAGTATTTCCATTTGGGAGCAAGGCTTTGAAGAACTCTCCTTCACCACCGCAAAAAGCGACGGCTCCTTTGTATTGCGCGGCGTGAGAACCGGAGAAACAACAGTAGTAGCGGCACTTTCGGGCTTTATTGCGGCAAAAGCAAACGTGAAATTAAAGGCAAACGAAACCGCAGAAATCACGCTCACACTGAAAAAATCTGCCCTCGCACTCGAAAAAATCTTTGGCTTTCCTGTGGAAATTACCGCATTCACCCAAAACGGCGATAAAGCAAGTGCTGATGGTGCTTTTATCAAAATTCCAAGTAACAAAACATTCGCCCTTCCCGAAGGTACGCGGATTCCATTCTACAAACTTAACCTCGTAAAAGCCGGAAACTCGTGGATTCCCGAAGGAAATACTGTATTGACGGAACTCAGCAATCTTCCCGTACAGGCATGGAAGGGCATGGATAAAACATCGCCGGACGGCATTCCGCTTGTGGTCAAAGGTGCTGCGGGAACAAAAATCAGCATTGCAAAAAAGGATAATGATGCAAATAAAGGCATGATTACTGGCGAGGTATTCCTTGATTACGGAAAACTTGTGCAACAAGGCAAAGGACCGTGGAAGTTCGACGACATATCAACCATGCCGCTCGAAGGCGTACCACCGCTTTTGCGCAGCGACGGCTCGGAAACCGCACAAGACCTTGCCTTGAAGCTCCCGAAAATGTCAAAACCCGTAACAATCTACTCCATCAAAACGCAGTTAGAATCCGACGGCTCGACGATTAAAGCCGACGGTATTCATCTCAAAGGCGCATTAACGCTGGCGGATGACGGCTTCAAAGACGTTTTTGTTGATAAAAATAAGAAGCCCGTCAAATTCACGGTCAAGGAATTTCAGATTAAGCCGAATGCTGCGATTGGTAATGTGGACATTTCCTCCGGTGCAAGCGGTATCGCGTTTCAAAGAGGTGGCTTCGACTTCAGTCTCAACACGATTGACTTCACGGTCGAAGGTCTGACTCTTACTGGTACAATGGGCTTTACAATGGCTTCGGGGCTTTTGCAGGCAAAAAATATCGGCTTTGAAAAATTACAAATGTTCACCTCGAATGAATCCGGAGGGTTTAGCGTTGCTGCCGGAACATTCTCGTTCGATAGCGAAGATGTAACGCTGGCTGGCTTTCCTATTGGCGGGAAGGGCTTTTCCTTTGGCATTGTTCCCAATTCCGATAATGTCTTTTTCTTACGCGGGTCAGGAAATATCACGAATGTACCACTTGTGGAAAAACTTGGGCTGACGCTGGAAGTCCGCAGCGATGAGAGTGCCGTAGCAACAGCAAAGACAGATTTCAAGGAGAGTTGGGCAGGTGTTGCGGAATTTTCCCTGAATGGAATGACACTTGATACTCAAGCCGGGACGCTGGATGTGGATGGGAGCATTTCGCTCGGTATTCCGGGAGTGGCTTCGCTCGGTGGCGGCGGTTTTGTCTTTAAGTCCGGTCAAACAACACCCACAATAAAAAGTTTTGGCGGCGAGATTGATTTGAAGGTTGCCAAACTCACGATTGGCTCGCTTTCATTTGGAGAAAATCTTAAAGAGCCAAATAAAATAGTTGACCCGAATGTTGGTGGACCAAGTGGTAGTGAATGGTCTGAGCCGTTATGGTTGGAGGATTCGCGGAAAGGTTTTTCCGCACAAGGCGTGGCAATCACGATTCCGGGTTTGGGGCTGAATGCAACGGCGAATTTCAGTTATTATGCTCTCAGTGGCGGGCGTGAACTCAGCGTAGATTTGATTGTCGGCAAACCCAATATCATTCCGCCGATTCCCGTGGGACCCATTACCATTCAGCCCACAGGCGGCGGTTTTACGGTCAATACTGCCGATAAAGACCTTGCCATCAGGCTTTTTAGCGATATTTCGATTGCTAACCTTGATGATGTCATTGCGCTGAAACCAACGATTATGGAACTAAAGGTCGGAGCCTCGGCAGGCTTACAAATCAGCGCCAAAGCTATGTTGGAGCTTTTCACGCAACGTGCCGGCAATGCAAAAATGTTCTTTGCACCCATTCAGAAAAAATTCCGCGTAACGGCAGAAGTAGCGCTCAAGGGTGAGCAGTTCTTTTCTGTGCCTGCGGTGAGCGCTGAAGGCAAAGCAAATATCACGCTGGATTTGGACGGCAACGAGGGCTATATGTACGCCGGAGTGGGCGTGGCGGCTGATGTGAGCGTACTTGGTCTCATCACGGCAAAGGCAAATGCGGGGATCATTCTCGGCTATAAAGCACCCCGCACTGCTATGACTCCCGAACAAGCACTAGTGCTGCCTACAAGCTATCAAAAGTTCTCTGGCGTGGCATTTGCCCTTGACACAAAAATCGGACGCGAGGAATCCGAAGCCAGCACCTATGATATTTGGATTTGTGATGCGAAAGTCTGGGCATACAGCAAAGGCGGGGCGAAGTATTTCTTACTGCGAAACGACGACACGAAAGCAGTGTCTTTTGGTTTTGATGCAAACACGGGCTGGGGCGGTGGCGCGCGATGTGGCTGCGTGGGCGCTTCGATTGCCGTTGGAGCGCAGATTGGCGGCGGGTATGAAGGCGGTGGCAGAGGTTGGTATTTTGGCGGCACAGCAAGTGGTAGCGCGGAGTTGTGCCTAGGCTGGTGTGTGGATTTAGATGCCAGCATCTCTCTTAATTATCAGCAAACGCCTCGAAAAATGGACTTTGATATTGACGTAGATTTTTAATTACTCAACGTAGAGATTGCCTCAAGCCTGATTTTATCAAACCTTTGAGCGTATCACACTAAATCAAACCACACATTTCTCTTGAATCATCATGCAAATTTCATTCAAATCTTCACGTTTACCTTGTGCGACACTTGTTTGGAACATCGCTTTAATACTTGCTTTGCAGGTTGTGAGTCTTCCAAGTGCTTTTGCACAAACCACCAAACCTAAAGCCTGGGCAACAGGCAAACTTTCGCTCAAAGACTTCCGGGCATTTGCCAAATGGTCTCCAAAGGGCGCAGTTATTGGTCTTTCGCCCCTTGCACTCTCGTCTGACGGCAAAAGTGATACCGTTGCTGCGCTGGTGCTTCGCAAAGGCAAGAACGATGCGGATTTCGTGCAGATAGCCCGCGTGGAACGCGCACCCACCAAAGAAGCAGCCAAAGCCATTGCCGGAGAAACCGCTTGGGAACTATTCTTACAAACAAGCGGCGCGAAAAATGACGATGATGCCTGGCGCATCGTCCGCGAAGACCGTCGGCGCACTTCGTCGGCGCTGTTTATTCCATATCCCTCCATTGGTGCGGCTTTGGGAATGGCGTACATAGACACTTCCTCGCTCAAAGCACCCGATGGATCACGCTTTACCTACGCCGTGCGTTATGTCCTGCGCGGCGGCACAACCGTTTCGGTAGAACCCGTGTCGGGGGTAGCCATTGCGACGGGGCAGGTGTATAGGTCGGCACCACCACACTTTGTGGATGCGTTGGAATCGGATTCGCTGGTGGCATTGCGCTTTCAGATGGAACACGCTTCGGAGCAGGAGTTACGACTCGCGGCAGTATTTCGGCAAATAGATGGACAAGGCGCATTTGAGCAGTTGCCTGTATTTATTTCACCCACGAAAAAAACAGCATTGAATGGCAATGATGACATTGCGCTTATTACCTTCGACGACCGCGTAGAGCCAGAGCATTTGATTCGATATTACATTCAACTCCAAGACGGCGTAGGCAATATGGGCGCTCGCTCTGATACGGCAACAGTGATTTCACTCACAAAAAGCGCCATAACACGAATTACGACTGCCTCTGCCAAAGACACGCCAAGCGGTATTGCTCTTGCATGGAAAGCACTCAAGCCAAAGCCGTATTTTTTGGGTGTGCAGATTTCGCGTGCCGAAGGACCCGAATCGCCCTATATGCCGCTTGATACCGTGAGTTTATTCGATTCCACTTTTCTCGACCAAACCGTCATGAGCGGGAAAGCATATTTTTACGGCATCAAAGCACTTTTGCTGCGCCCTACTTTGGAGCAGCCTGCCGTCTGGGTTTCTGCTGCGCACCGCAACGCTACGAAAGCACCTGTGCAGGTTTATGGCGTAGAAGCTTCATGGGAAGCGCTTTCTGAGAATAATCCACAAAAAATCCGCAGTGCTTCAAACCCTTCAAAACAAGCTGGAATCAGGCTTCGGTGGGCGCAGAGTATCGAACAGGATATTGCGAATTATCTCGTTTATCGCGCGTCTGCCGGGAAGCCGTTTGAAGTTATTTCGCAGCCGATTCCGCCAAATGTAACGACGTACTTCGATGTGGATACCACCTTGAGTGGCAATACCACATACATCTACGCCATTCGAGCGGTGAATTTTACGGGAATGGAAAGTGTCAATTCCTCGCTTATTCGCATTCGACCACAAAAGCCTGTTGTGGTGCGTCCTCCGAATGGTTTTGGGGTGTATGAAGAATATGGTATAGCAAAATTACAATGGAATATTGAAGCCGCGCAAGAGCGATCTATTGCCAGTTATCAAGTATACAAGCGCCTTGTCGCTTCTTCTCCCGATGAACTCAAGGAAAATCAACGGAATAATTCGCAGCCTTTGCCTACGCAAACATTTCTTGCTCCGGCGGAAGAACACGCTTTAAAGGTAGGTTTTAAGCCATTATTCAAGCAGTCAATTCAGGCAACATTTGCAAGCGATACGACCGTTAAGCCGGATGAAATCTACGAATATGCTGTTTCAGCGATTGATGCAGACGGCAACGAAAGTGGCTTGTCGGCTGTGATACGCTTTTCGACAGGTATGGAGGAAGTTTTGCCACCATCGAAAATCTACGTCCGCGAAGTGGAGAAAGGCGTGGAAATATCGTGGAGTGAGCAGATGCATAAACTCTCCAAAGGTGTAGCAATCTACCGCCGAAGCGACCAGGAATCAACGGCAAAACGAATTGGCGTAGTAAATGCTGATGATAGCTTATTTATCGACACCAACTGCAAAGCCAATACGCTGTATTTCTACTCGCTTCGCAATGTTTCCGAAAGGAAAAAAGAGTCGAATTCCGGCTTGGAAGCGAGTATTCGTGTGCCTTAACGGGGTGGGAAAATTCTGAAGCGGATTTCGTGAAATCAGGGATTCACTACGACGACTCCCGCACGAAATAAGCCTACAAGTTCTCCGAAAAAATGCTATATTGCAGCGCATCAAACCTCACAAGAACGTGATTCTTGTGAGGTTTTTTTGCTTACAGGCGGCAGTACGCAAGCCCAGCGAAATCGCCAATATTTATTTTTATCCAGACCCCCATTATGGCATCTGCATCACATTCCAAATCGTCCTACAAAGCGCCCACAAAGCCAGTTGCAGCGCAGCGTCCGGAGTTTCTCTTTGAGGACGAGCATATTATCGTTTTGGCAAAACCCGCCGGATTGCTGACCTTGCCAGACCGCTTTAATCAAGCGCTTCCGAACCTCCGCACGATGCTGGTGGAGCGATATGGCACTATTTTCGTCGTTCACCGCATTGACCGCGAGACAAGCGGCATTATGATATTTTGCAAGACTGCCGAGGCGCATAAAGCAATGAGTGAGCAGTTTGAAACGCGATCGGTCAAAAAAATCTATCACGCACTGGCGCAAGGACGCTTTGAGCAAGAGGAACTAGCGATTGATATTCCGCTTCATGCCGACCCAGCGCGTCCGGGCTTAGTTGCGCCATCGGTGCGCGGCAAAGAGTCGCTGACGGAAGTGCGTGTGCTGAAGCGCTTTCGCATGGCAACACTGCTGGAATGTACGCTTATCACGGGGCGACAGCACCAAATCCGTGTTCACTGTGCGGCGGTGGGGCATCCGCTATTGGTGGATAAGGATTATGGCGGCTTGGAGGAATTTATGCTTTCATCGGTCAAGCGCAAATACAACGTTGGCAAACACGAAGAAGAAAAGCCACTAATGACTCGCACGACGCTTCACGCCTTTAGTGTGGAATTTATCCATCCCGCCACCCAAGAGTCGATGCGCTTTGAAGCACCATATCCGAAAGATTTTAAGGCACTTTTGCAAACGCTGGATAAATACGCTTCCTATAAATTCACGCCGTTGCAGGGCGCTTCTCCGGCGGCTTCTGGGGTGAATGATTGGCAGGAGTTTTTGTAGGATTGGCGTTAGTAGCGTTTGTGAAATTCGATATTGATGGTGAGCAGGGGTGGCGTATTTTATCGTTTCCCGTCCTAGAGAATCTTGACAATAATACGGAGACATCACTTTTCCACAATGGCTAATTTTGCTTTGCAAAGCACCGATGTCGGTGTATCTTTGCAGCCGATTTCCTCTATTCCATTCTTTGTTCAACCCTTTTTCGCCATGATTTATGAAGCGTTGTGTTTCTATTGTTGTTGCTGTTATTGCTCATTGCTTTTCTCTCTTGGCACAAGACGCTGCCTCTTCGACAAATGCTAGTGTTATCTCTTTAAGCGTGTCATCACCGATTGCTGAACGTCGCCCGTTTTCCAGCACCATGCCGACTCCTGTCTTTTTGACGGCATCGCGCACCAATACAAATGGTGCGGCGCTGGTGTTGCTGGATATTCAGTACCGAAGCCGATTTGGGCAGCCCTTCTCGAATGCTGAATTACAAGCCGATTGGGGAACAAGATTGTTGTCGCTGGAGAATATGGGGCTTTTCACGAATTTTATTCTGCTCGACCAAGGGCAATCACAAGGCTCTATTGCGCTTTTTCCGGGGCGTGTGAATTTTCTTCAAAACCCTGATAGAGTCTTGTCTGCACGGATTCTTCCGCCACGCCCAAACACGGGACAGCAATATCTCATCACGCCATCAATCACGCAAAATACCGTTACTATCACGCTTCGTGATAACACAACCGCACCAACACAGCCTTTTATCATCAACTCTATCCAAAATATGGCGATGACGAGCGGCACAGTGAATCTCATTGAAATTGAAACGCCAACACTGCGTTCCGATGGTCTGCCGAGCCGAGTGTTTGCGAACGAGCGCGGTTCGCCCCTCTTTTATTCGACGACATCCTTCCAAGCGAATATTTGCCGTGCCGAAATTTTGACGGCAGATATGCGTCCCAGTGGTCTTTCTGCCTTGCGTTTGACGGGTGTTTCGCCAGGACGTGCGACGGTGATTCTTGTGGCGGTCGATTCCTCGAATCGCGCAGCAACGGCAACATTTGATGTATTGGTGCGCCCTACGTCGGTCGTTTCTTCTGCTCAAGCCGACAATGATGAGCGGACAATCGAATGTGCGCCGAATCCTACTTCAGACGTTGTGTCTGTTCGGGGGCTGCGTATCGGTACTGAATGCCGCTTGTATGCGACAGACGGACGAGAGTTGCGCCGTTGGAGCGCACGCGAGACAGAAGAGCGTGTATCGGTAGAAGATTTGCCTCAAGGCGCGTATTTGCTGGCATTTGACCTCGGCGGTCGGCGAATAGTGCGGTCAATACTGAAAAATTAACCATCGAATTTTTGAAGCGCTTGCATCATTGGTGTCAAGCGCTTTTTTTATTACAATCTCTCTCAAAAATACTATGCAAAATGTCATTATCGTTGGTGCAAGCACGGGTATCGGGCGGGCGTTGGCACTGGATTTTGCCCGTGCAGGCTTTGCTGTCGGCATTACCGCACGGCGCGAAGAGCTTTTGCAGGCGCTGGCGCTCGAAATCAACACACAAGGCGGCAAAGCGTATATTCAGGCAATGGATATTGCTCAAACCTACGATGCCGTCAGGCTTTTGGAGGAATTGCTGGAGCGGATGAATGGTGCAGATATTATTGTCGTTAATGCAGCAATCGGAGAAAATAGTCAAACGCTGGATTGGCACAAGGCAGAGGCGACAATAGCGGTGAATGTAACAGGTTTTGCTGCTATCGCCAATGCTGCGATGCAGCATTTTTTGAATCGCCGAAAAGGGCATTTGGTGGGTATTTCATCACTGGCGGGGGAGCGTGGAAACCGCATTGCTCCTGCGTATGCCGCATCGAAGGCGTTTGTATCGAATTATCTTCAGGGGTTACGCAATTACGCCGTCAAAAACGATGCAAATATCACTGTGACCGATATTAAACCGGGATTTGTCAAAACGCCCATGACGGCAAAAAATGACCGAATGTTCTGGGCGGCAAGTGCAGAGAAAGCAGCACGGCAAATTTTTATGGCAATTCACCACAAACGGCACCACGCCTACATTACGAAGCGATGGCGTGTTGTGGCGTTTGTTCTGCGCTCCATTCCCGATTGGCTCTATAACAGGATTGTGTAAAGTGTTGACGTTATGAAGAAATCTTTTTGGGTAAGTCGTTACGGCATCACCACACGCTGCACCGTCGCAACCCCAATAAATAGACCAATGCCGTCGCCTTTCACATTCCAAAGAACATTTTCCCCGTTTGTCCCACCGAAAAGATTCGAGGTTTGTTGCCCGCGAGAGCGCGTCAGAGCGTAGGTATAATATGCCTTATCAAAGGCTGTTACGGTGGCGGTATAGCGCACGGGCATTGACCGCGAGAACGCTTGCGTTTGCAAGGGAAGCAGTCCGGAGACAAGACTTGATGCGGTGTTTGTGGCATTGGTACTGTACGCCAAGCCTCCATCATAGCTTTCGGTCAAAGGCTTGCCTTGCATATCGGTGAGATAAATACCGGCGCGGTAAGCGGTTTCGGCAAGCGGCAATATGATGATTTCCGCTCCATGAAGCGTGTCGCGGCGCGTGGTTGTTACGGGCTGAGTGCCGGGAATAATTGTCGCCGATGTAAGGCTAAGGATTTCTCGCTGCAACAAGCGCACACTTTGCAGGTTTGGTGCGGCGGGAACGCCCGTTTGCGCTTCGGCGGATTTGC
>JAAFHM010000514.1 GCA_013298375.1 Ignavibacteria bacterium
ATGCTCACTAGAGACGATATTTTGAATAACGTTTGGGGATATGATGCCATGCCGACAACGCGGACAGTAGATACGCACGTGGCGTGGTTGCGTCAGAAAATCGAACCGAACCCGAAGCAACCGCAGTATATCTTGACGGCGCATGGGGTTGGGTATAAGTTTGTGTGTTGATTCCCCATGCAACATTGTCAATGCGTAATAATGGGTATTTGAATGCTCAACAAATGGTGAAATTTTGTATCTTTGGGGTTCGCTCCAAACACACATCGCGTGTTTGAACCTCATACCATCAGCAATTTCGTCCCATTTGTGAAACTGATTCCGCATATACTGTTGTTACGTTATTCCGCTCTGTCACAATTTGGTGTTGTCATCTCACGGATAGACAGGCACGTTGTGGTGTTGGTGTTTCTCGTGTTTCTTATCGCCGTCTTGCCCGCAAACGCTCAAATAGCCTCGCCGCAGAGAGCAATAGACTCGCTGAGTCCCCTCATCCGCTCACTTCCTCAAAATCAGAATCGCCTCGAAGCACTCATAGCCCTCTGCAAGGCGCATTGGGACAATGGTGATGCAGAAGAAGAAATTATCGGCTATGTGCAAGAGGTACAAGAATTATCGAATCGCCTCGGCAATGTACGCGGAAAAGCGTACGCCCTCGCTGGTCTGGCGAGACACTCCGAGCGCCGCAATAACGAGAAATTTACCCGCTATGCGTTTGATTCATACGAGCGCTTCGCCGAAGGCGCAGACTTTTATGGGCGAGGACTTGCAGAGCGAAATCTCGCGGCACATCACTTTTACATGGCGGATTATACGCTATCTATCCGTTATTACGAGCAGGCTTTGAAGCATTTTGAAGAATGCGGTTCCCTGCCACAAACCGCATGGATGCTCTATGCATTGGCAATCGTGTACGGCTACCAAGGAAATTACATCGTCTCACTTTCCGACCAATTCAAGGCGCTGCGCATTTTTGAGCAACTGCATATAACGCATGGTATCGCCGCATCGAATCAAGACCTTGGCTTTGCGCTCTTGCAAATCGGTAGTACAACCAAGGCAATGGAGTATCTCGCCAAAGCACAAGCAGTTTATGAAGGCTTAGGAAAGCCTCACCAGGAGCGCCTTGCAGGAATTTTGAATAATATCGCTTCTGCCAAACAACGACAAGGAAATCTGCCCGAAGCCATCAGCCTGCTCGGTAAATCCCTCGCATACACCGCCTCTGCTACTTCCACGCAGGGCATTCTCGCCCGCTCGACAGCCTTTGATGTTATGGGCGCTATTGCCAAAAAACAAGATAACAAGAGCCTTGCAGCAGAATATTACCAAAAAGCCTTTCAGATTCTTGATAGTACGGGGGTTCATGGGAACGACCGCAATTATGCAACCTACCGCCTTGCTTTGTTGGAATTTAACGCCGCCCATTTTCCCGAAGCAGAAAGGCTGTTCCATGAAATGCTTGAACGTTCATTACAAAGCAATGACAAGCGCAACACAACTCGCGCAATGCTGTGGCTCGGAAAAACGATGCTCGAAGAACGCAAAACCGCCGATGCCGTGCGCTACGGACGCGAAGCATTTGCATCGGCAGAAAGTATAGGACAGCTAGAGTTTGCCACATCTGCGGCAGAACTTCTTTCGGCAGTTTTTGAACAAACGGGCAAAGTCTCGGAATCACTGACTTTTGCGAAAACCGCCCGGAAATACCGCGATTCCATTGCCACGCTGGAACGTACACAACAACTGGCGGGAATGGAAGCAATGTACAACCTCGACCGTGAGCGAGTACAACTCGAAAGCCTTCGCCGCGACAACGAAACTCAAGCACTTGCCTCACAGCGTTTGCGCTGGCTGTTAATTGGTGGTTCGCTGGCGTTATGTGCGATGATTGGCTTTGCGATTGCCCTTGGGCGGCTTAATATTCGCCGAAAACGTGCCAATGCAAAACTCGAACGGCAGACCGAGCGTATTCGCGCCATTAGCCGCATCGGTGCAGAAATCGCATCAAATCTTGTGTTGAAAGATGCGATTGTGGTAATTTATGGTCACGTCAACCAGCTTATGGACGCACCAATTTTTAATATCGGCGACTATCTGCCGGATGAACGCTGTATCCAAATGCGCTTTTTGATTGAAGACGGAGAATTTGTAGCGCCACCGCGTGTGAGTATGGATGATTCCCAGCGCCCCGCCGTGCGCTGCGTCAAAGAGCGCGTTCCTATTGTTCTGAACGATGTGGACATTCCCATTTTGGTTGGCAAAAAGCCCGCATCGCTGGTATATGTGCCGCTTATTTCGGGTGACAAGGTCATCGGTGTTTTTAGTGTTCAAAGTTTGAAAAAACATAGCTACCCGCAAGACAACGTTGATTTACTGATTGCCATTAGTGCTTATATTGCCACGGCGTTAGAAAATGCCCGTGCCTTTGCCCGTATCAAAGAGCAGCAGGTGGAACTCGAAAAGCAAGCCTCGTTTATTCAACTTGCCAATGTTACGCTTTCCGAGCGGAATCTTGTACTGGAAAATCTCAATGCTAAAGTACGGGAAAATATTGCCTACGCTGAAACGATTCAACGCGCTGTCTTGCCGCCGGAAACCGAGTTGCAAGAGCATTTAGGAAGCCACTTCGTTTTCTACAAACCAATGGAAGTGATTTCGGGTGATTTTTATTGGATGCAGCGTGTCGAATTTTCTACCCTTGTGGCGGTAGTTGATTGCACCGGACACGGCATTCCCGGTGCATTTATGAGCATGATTGGTAATGATTTGCTAAATCAAATTGTTCTTGAAAAAGGCACGACCAATCCGTCGTGGATTTTGACGGAACTCCACTATGCCGTGCGCCGTGCGCTCAAACAAACCAATGATTTGGAAAGCAATCAAGACGGTATGGACGTGTGTTTATGCCGCATTGACAAAGAAGGAATTACGTTTGCCGGAGCCAGACGTTCTTTGTATATTGTGCAGTCGGGCGAAATTCTTGAGCTAGAGGGCGACACGAAGCCCATTGGCGGCTTCCAGCGCGAATCTAAACGCACCTTTTCCTCGAAACGCATTGATTTTGACCGCACCGCGCCGACGATGCTCTATTTGACGAGTGACGGCTATGCCGACCAACACAACGTCAAGCGCGAGAAATTTGGCACAAAACGTCTCGAAGCCCTTTTCCGGCACATTGCCCACGAGGATATGACCACACAGCACAGCATGATTGCAAAAGCAATGAGCGAACATCAAGGCGCAACCCCTCAACGCGATGATATGACGATTTTAGGGGTACAAATTTCCGTATAATTTCATTCATTCTATTCGCAATAGATTTATGGCAAACGACTTATTGGAATTTTACAATAACATGGATGCAGCTAGGATTTTGTTCGCATTCAAAGGGGTTATTTCTCAAAATATGCTCACCCAACTTGCGATTGTTTTAAGGCATCAAGCGCAAGAAGAGCCGCAAATGCAGATTTTATTTGGTATTTTTATTGAACTATCGCAAAATGTACGGCATTATTCAGCAGAACAGGCTTTTGATGCCGATAAAAAGCCCTTTGGGGTGGGCGTTGTCACCGTTAGCGAAGAAGGCTCGGTTTATTCGATAAGTTCCGGTAATGCCGTTACCCCGGAGACCGCCAAGCGCCTTATTGAGGATTGTACTTTGCTCAATACGATGGAGAAATCTGCTCTCAACAGGCTCTACAAAGAGCGTTTACTTGCCGACCCGCAAGTAAACGCTCTT
>JAAFHM010000505.1 GCA_013298375.1 Ignavibacteria bacterium
ACGGAGCCGCCATTCAGCCCACGATTTGGCGACCATATATGTTCCGTTTTGAAGACGAAGGCGGTATTTTTCCAATTCACTCGCTGGGCGTATTGTTGACGGCAGAAAATATCACGTCGTTGGGGCTGGGGTATGGTTTGATGGTGTCAAATGGGCTTGGCTCCAATGCTGTGTTGGACAATGATAATTACAAAGCCATCACTGCCTCGGTGCAAATAAAGCCGCTTGAAGGGCTGACGCTGCAAGGTTCGGGGTATTTCGACCGCCTCAGCAAGGGAGTTCCAACACTGCGCACCGATGCAAGCGGCGAAATGGTGCTGCTGGAAAGTGAGATGACCTACCGTATTCTTTCGGGAACATTGCTCTATTTTAATGGACCAATTGAAGTGATTGCTGAATATGCGGCTGTTTCCAATACTCTTGAGGCTTTAACCACGAATACAAGCGGTTTGTATGTCTATGCGGGCTATAAAATTGGAGATTTGGCACTCTATGGGCGCTTTGACCGCTTGGCATATTCGCCGGACGAGATGTATTTCACGAAAAATGATTTGACTTCGATTGTTATTGGAGCGCGGTACGGGCTTGGTCCGTTCACCGTTTTGAAGTTGGAATATCAGAATCTGAATCGCCAATCAACAGGAATCACTAATGGAATTACCGCGCAAGTTGCGTTTGGATTTTAATAAAGGGACTCGTATGAAAACATCACTTATTCTCTCTCTTGCAACCTGCCTTGCACTGAGTATCTTGACCCCATCGGCATTTGCTCAACTTTCTGCCGTTGGCAATGCCAAAGGCGTAAATCCCGCGCTTACGATGTCGGAACTGAAAGCTATTTTCAAGGGCGAAAAACAACGCTGGTCGGACGGAACAAAAATCGTTGTGGCGCTGATGGAGCCGAGTACTCCTTCCGGCACGAAGATAGCCGAAAAGGTCTATAATGCCACCGGAAACGAAGTAAAAAAACAATGGCTTGCACTTGTTTTTCAAGGCAAAACAGCACCACCACGCTATTTTACAAGCGAAGAAACACTCAAAGAGTTTGTAAAAAATACCGATGGCGCAATCGGCTTGGTTACGGCTGAGGCAAGCGAAAACGCTGCAAAACTGGTGCCGATTGATGGTAAAAAGAGTTTTTAACTCTTTTATCTCGCTGGTATTTTTCGATAATACATCTCTCAAAGCCCGAATCTTGCTGAGGCGGGCTTTTTTTGTATATTCGTAGAAATATTGCTGTCGATGCTCGCAAAATCACGCTTTTCACGTATTTTTCAAGGTGTATTATGGTACGAATGAATATTCGCCGTAAAATCCAGGTGCTGGTCATTGGTATTGTTGCTCTTATTTCAGGGTTTATTTTGTTTTTTGTGCCTTTGCAGCAACAGGCATTGCTGCGGGAAGAATTTGAAGGAAAGGTTGTTTCCTTAGCGGAAACGGTGCATTTAGGGGTAAGCGTCGGGCTTTCGACCGGAGATATGACAACAATTCCCAAAGTGCTAGATTTTGCAAAAAAAGATCCAACGGTGCGCTTTGTGGCGATTGTCAGCGATGGTGCTGTGTTTGCTTCATACCCAGCAAATCTCGCCCTGAGTGAGACTACAACACGCAGCGATACCTTAATCATTGCCAAAAAAACACTAACAACCGATGTTATTAAAGGTGAAATTGTTATCGGATGTTCGACCTATATCATCCAATCGCGCATTGCTGCGATTCGCTGGCAGGCTCTATTTCTTGCTATGGCAATGGTAATCTTTGGTGCTGTGGCAGCATTTTTTCTTGCCCAGCGCATTGCCAAGCCTATTCAAGCTCTCAGCAACGCTGCCGAAAGAGTTGGTGAGGGGGATTTGAATCAAAATGTTTCGATACAATCCAATGATGAAGTTGGCAAACTTGCGCGAGTATTTAACAGCATGGTCGAAAATATTCGGCAACTTGTCGCAAATGTTGACCAAAGCCGCTCCGAAGCAGAAGAGTTGGCACGAAAAGCACAATCATTTGCCAATAGAAGCAGCGAACAGCAACAGTATTTGGCGGATAATGTGCAAACGATACTGCATAGTGTGGAGCGCCTCGCCGAAGGTGATCTGACACAAAAAGTTTATTCTGACTCGGACGACGATATTCGCCGCCTTTTTGATGGCTATAACACTGCCGTCGAGAATATGCGCATTATGCTTGCGCAGGTCGTAGAAGCGGTGCAGGAAACCGCAGAATCCAGTGGCAATATCTATTTCACAACAGAGCAAACGATGAATGATATTCGTGAACAGTCCGAGCAAACACGCAATGTAGCGGCGGCAATGGAAGAAATGACGATTGTCATTAGCGAAAACACGCGCCAAGCTTCACTTGCTGCGCATCAAGCCTCGCAAGCCAGCGATGATGCACGGCGGAGCGGCTCGGTAATTCAAGGCATGATTCGGAACGTTGGCGAGGTCTCGAATGTCGTGCAAGAATCCGCAAAACGGATAGAAGCGCTTGGTCAGTCCAGCGAGCAGATTGGCGAAATTGTTTCGGTGATTGATGAAATTGCCGACCAGACGAATCTTTTGGCACTCAACGCCGCTATTGAAGCTGCCCGCGCTGGTGAGCAAGGGCGAGGCTTTGCGGTTGTTGCCGATGAAGTGCGAAAACTTGCCGAGCGTACACAGAAGGCAACAAAAGAAATTGGTTCAATGATTCGCAGTATTCAGACCAACACCAGCGAAGTTGTCAGCACGATGAATAAAGGCACGAAACTCGTGCAGGAAAGCGGGTCGCTGGCTGGGCAAACTTCCGATGCGCTCAATGAGATTATTGCAAAAACAACGGATGTTTCCGACATTGTATCGCAACTGGCTTCCGCAAGCGAAGAGCAAGCAGCAACAAGCAACGATGTTGCGCGAAGTATTGAAGCCATCAGCACCTCTGCTGACCGCTCTGCTAATGCCGCCGCGATGATTGCGCAAACCTCCGCGAATTTGAGTTACTTGACACAAAACCTTCAGACATTGGTGGGGAAATTTATTATCGGTTCTACTCAGGCAAAAACGATAGCGTCCCCATCTCGCCCAACAAAGCAATTACAGGCTTCGTAGGTTGTTTTGGGTGATAAAAAGGTAAACAAGTAAAACGGCTCAAAATCTCTGGTTTTGAGCCGTTTGTTGTTGTTGGATAATTCTGTGGTATGGGTGAAAAGTGCCGAATGATGCAACTTTTCGCACATCTTCGGCGTACATATTTTCGCAATCTCCTTTTTCTCCTTTTTTAGCGGGAAATATTCAGCAATGGACGTAAGCAAAAGAACAATTCTTGCTATCAATGGCAGCGCAAGCAAAGGCTCATCAAACCTACGATTGATTGAGTTTTTAGCGTCACAAAGCAGTGAAAATTTTACGTGGGAAATCGTTGACGAACTCGCACAATTACCGCATTTCAGCCCCGAACTATCGCTGGAAAACACGCCTGAAAGTATTCTCGTTCTGCGCAAGTGTATCGAAAATGCTGATGCGGTGCTGATTTGTACACCGGAGTACATTTTCAGCATTCCGAGCGGACTCAAAAACCTCATAGAATGGTGCGTTTCAACGGTTGTTTTTGACAAAAAACCACTTGGCATAATTACCGCTTCTGCGTCGGGCGAAAAGGGACATGAGGAATTGCAACTTATTCCCTTTCGGGTGATTAAGTCGTATTCTTCTTGACAAGGTTACTGATATGGCGAATCAAGTTGTTGAGTTGTTGCTTTGATAGCACCTTGCCTTGCTTGCAGGCTTCGGTAATTCGCTCAATG
>JAAFHM010000340.1 GCA_013298375.1 Ignavibacteria bacterium
AACCAAGTGTGAGCATCGTACACTATGAGATTGGGAATCTATATCGTTTGCAAGGCAAGTACGACAGTGCGCTCTTTTACTCTTTCTATGCGCTGCGGCTTGCGGATTCCATCGGAGCAAAAGAGCGAAAAAAAGAGGCATTGGAGGCACTCGCCGCCACCTACGACTCGCTAGGGCAGCACAAACGCGCCTTGGACTACCACCGCCAATTCGTCGCCCTCAAAGACTCCCTCGTGAACGCCGAAAGCCTTGAAAAAACCGCCAAACTCCGCGAAGGCTACGAAGCCGAAAAACGCGAACAGCAAATCACTCTTCTCAGCAAAGACAAAGACCTTTTGACCAAAGAAAGAGCCTTGCAAGAAAGCGAACTGGAGCGCCAAACCCTCGACCTTGACCGTTCCCGTGCCGAACAAGCGTTTCAGCAGCAATCCATCCTTTTGCTCAACAACGAAAAAGACCTCCGCGAACTGACGGTGAGCCGCCAAGAAGCAGAACTCTCGGCGGCACACGCCCGCGACGAGCAGAACAAACAAGCACTCGCCCTCACACAGTCCGAACGAGATTTGCAACGCGCAGAACTCCAACGCCGCACCGTGATACAATGGTCGTTGGCGGGGTTTTTGGTGCTTGTGGCAGTTTCTACGGTGTGGCTGTGGTGGCTGAATCGTCAAAAATTGCGTGCCAATAGAAAAATTCTCAAACAACAAAAGATTTTGGAAGACCAGGCAATCGAAATTGACGCTGCCAATAAAGAATTACAAACCGCAAACACCGAATTAGACGAAGCCAATCGGATGAAAACCCAGTTGCTCTCAATGGCGGCACACGATTTGAAAAACCCGCTTGGCGTGATTATCGCTTATTCCGACCTTGTGCTTTTCGATACTCCCGAAGAGAGCGAAACCGGGAAATATGTGCGCGATATGCAGTCAACAGCCTACCGCATGAATAAACTTATCGGCGATTTGCTCAATTCAGCAGCAATGGAAATGGGGAATATCACGCTGGAACTCGACGAGGTTGTGTTGCCGACCTTGGTCTCGACGATTGCCTCGCGGTACGAATACAGTGCCGCAGAAAAAGGGCAACACATTGTGATAGACTTCGCCGACGAGCAGCTTTCTCTTTTGGGCGACGTAGAGCGTTTGGAACAGGTCTTCGACAATCTTGTTTCCAATGCCGTCAAATACTCCCCGCAAGGCACCACCATTCTGATACGCACAACCCGCAACGAGGGCTTTGCACGATGCGAAGTGCAGGACGAAGGTCCGGGCATGAGCGAGGACGACCGCCAAAAACTCTTCGGATTTTTTCAACGCCTGAGCGCCCAACCAACGGGCGGAGAAAGTTCTAACGGTGTAGGTTTGGCAATTGTGAAAAAGATAGTAGATTTGCACAAAGGAAAAATCTGGGTGGAATCGGAACTCGGCAAAGGCACAACATTTATTGTGGAATTACCGATTTCTCGCCCGATATTTGCGTGAATTGCCTGATGAACGCTATTTTTATCACCTATTTTGCATGACGGTTATTATGAGCCAATCCAAAATTCGTGCTGTGATTGTTGATGATGAGTCCGTCATTCGCAACGTTACTCGGACATTATTAACGCGGTATTTTAGCGAGCAGATTGAGATTGTCGCCGAGGCGGAGAGCGTCGAATCGGCACTTGTGGCTATCCGCACGACTGCACCGCAATTACTTTTTTTAGACGTGGAGCTTCAAGATGGTATCGGGTTTGAGATATTGGATTTGCTGGGCGACGAACGCAAAAAATGCCATGTCATTGTCATTACGTCGCATGGAACAAAGTTTATCCATCGTGCTATGCGGCAGGATGCCGTTGATTATCTCAATAAACCCCTTGAGCCTGAGGAGTTCAAAATCGGTGTCGAGCGTACAATAGCGAAAATACGCGAGAGCCAGCCCGCAGAACAGCCCCAAACTCCCGCCGTCAAACGAAACACGATGCTTTCGATTCGCAACAACACCGGAGCAGAAGCCATCGTGCCAGTGAGTACGATTGTCTGCTGCAAAGCCGATAGCAACTACACGCAGATTGTCTTGCTGGACAAACATCCCATCACCGCCTCAAAGACCCTCAGACACTACGAAGAGATATTGGTAAAATACGGTTTTGTGCGTGTTGCCAGAAATCTCGTCATCAACCCCGAACACTGTCAAATCAAGTTGGATAAAAGAAATCTGGTCTCGGTTGAACTGCCCGACGGAAGCCGCGAACAGGTTGATCCGGCGTATCAAGAATCCGTCAGAAAAGAATTTCTTGATGTTGTGGTATAGCCCGCAATCAAGGATTATTCCTTGCTTTCCTGACAAATATTTTCTTCGGAACGAGAGCCATAGCACGAACATTGCCACTGAGGAGCAATGGTGCTGTGGCTTTTTTTGTAGTGCCTCAACATTCTTCCTCCCTCCCCCAAGTATTTTCGCTCAATAAAAACGGGGTTTCGCTCAAACCTCGTTATTCTCGCTCAAAGAAAAAGGAATCTCGCTCAAAGCGGCTTTTTTTTTCTTGCACTCTGCGCTAATTTTACTCCCGTAACGCAGGACGAGCAGATAAGAATAATCATTCGCTGGTGTTTTCTGTCCTTTGCTTCGATGTGGAATGTCTTCTCTAATTCACTTTTTCATAACACGATTGAACCCCGACTATGCTTGCTCTTATTATTGACGATGAGTCTTCGATGCGTAATGTCTTGGTTGCACAACTCAGCACTTTTGATGATGTCCAAACCACAACAGCCCACAATGGAAAAGAAGGACTGGCGAAAGTACAAACAGAAATGCCCAACGTTATTTTTTCCGACCTGAATATGCCCGTGATGGATGGATATACGCTCTGGCAAAAACTGCGAGAGCTTCCGCAAACCCAAACCTTGCTGTTTGTGCTGATAACGTCCGATAATAGGTCGCCAGAGAGCAAACAAAAGCTCGACAACATCACGCACGACCCGGGCGCATTTGTCCTAGCAAAAAACAACGTGACCCGACGGACGTTGGCGGAAATCATCGAACGAGTGCGCCCGAAGCCGTAACACCCCAAACCCCTTGTTTCATATACCTAAGCAAGGCGCGAACGCGCCTTGGAGGGATTCGCTGTGTCAAAAATGTACGAACCATCTCAAGAGCAATGATTGTTGCCCACAAACACAAGAAACAACCGATGACTGGCAGGCTCATCCCCTACACGTGACAATGCGATACACAAACAATTAACCATGGTGGAGACCAGAACCCACGTAAAAAAACGGGGCGGATTCCGAAAAGCCAAATGAGTAGGAAACCTTGAATTCAAGGGTTATTTTTTTAGGAGCTTTTTTATGAAACGCGTAGTCTTAGTTTTGGCCGCACTGGTATTTGTTCAGTGCGCTAGTTTTGCACAAGTGTCGGTACAGGTTGGCCTTGGTACTCTCGGGTATGTGTCTGGTGGTGTTGCAAATTTTCCTAAAGGAGGGGCTAATTTCCAATTCCCCGGTTGTATTACCGCAGGTCTAGGGTATAATTTTAGTGAATCATTTCAACTTGATGCTGTTGGCATTATTAGCTTGCCTCAGATTCAACTTGCGGACTTCGCCTACACATATACGCAAGCTGGGTTACAAGGCACGTATCGGTTTTTAGGCAACAATTCAACTCCATATGTTACGTTAGGTGCAGGTTTGGCTAACTATGTCTCTGTCGCCAACGGGACTAACGGTGCTCTTTTCGTACAGGCTGGTTTGGGTTATCAACTCAGTTTAAGTGAAAAGTCGAAATTGTTCGCCGAAGCACAATATGCACTACATTTCATTGGCGAGAAAACCCTCTTCGGCGAGAAGGCGAGTACAGCACAAGTTGTCCCCATACGCCTTGGAATTAAGTTTCTCTTCTAAATAACAACGTGCCAAGGATTGTTTGCAGCATATCGTTAGCGTTTTCCTTGTTCTTCATTTGTCATCGGCTCTGTTCCGAAAAATTATCCACGAATCGCACCAATTCTCACGAATCAGGCGATTTGAGCGGATTGTCATGCAAAAAATTACCCTTGATGCGTGTGATTCGTGGACGTTTTTGAGAACAGACCTTATCATCTCGTTTGTTGAGGATTGCTCACACTCCTCAAACGAATATTTTTATGTGAGTAATTTTTTAGGATAAATGTATGAAAAGAATTGTAGCATTCTTGATTGTTGTTGCCTTTGGTAGCTCTGCGCTATCAAGCTGTGCAACAGTATTCAAAGGTGGTCAAAGTGCAGCACGCTTAGTCGGTGTGAAGCGAGGCGAAGCGGTCGAAGTGTTCAAGGATGGCGTGAGTATGCCTCTTGAAACCAGAGGCGAAGAGCAGTTCGTCAAACTTCCTGCGCAGACCAGTCATATCGTAACGGTAAAATACAAAGGTCAGGAAAAGAAGCTCCAAGCGACGCAGGTTCTTGGCGGAGGCTGGCTGATACTGGATATTCTCGTTGGCGCTTTGGTTGGTATTATCGTGGATGCCGCAACGGGAAATTGGAATGAGTTTACGGATTTGATGGTAGAAACACCATCCTCGGCTAAATAAAAAAAAACTCCAACGATTGTTCGCCGCATATCGTTAGCGTTTGCAATGTTCTTCATTTGTCACTGGTTCGGTTCCGAAAAATTATCCACGAATCGCACGAATTCTCACGAATCAAGCGATTTGAGCGGATCGTCAGGCAAAAAATTGCCCTTGATGCGTGTGATTCGTGGACGCTTTTGAGAACAGACCTAGCCAGTCAGGATTTTTCGCATAATTAGGCAGCGAAAAATCCTCAATATCATGCCAACAACCTCAGTATAAAGCTGACACTTTTTTATTTTTTTTAAGGAAAATTGTATGCAAAAAATAATTCGCTATACCGTACTGGTACTCGTTCTTGCTGCTTTTGTCGGCGGCATTAGCTCTTGTGATCCTCCTAGTACTCCTATCAGCCCAGAGCAGCAAACACTTGTTGACAATATGAAAAGTGGGGAATGGACTTTTGACAGTTTTTCTTCCGGTACACCTTCGGCACAATTGAGGTCAACGTATCAAGGTATGAGAGCTACCTTCAAAGTTAATGGTAACAGACCGAGCCGTGTTACATTTCTTACTTCTGCCGCAGCACGAATGGCAGTACCGCGCTTGCCTGACAGCAAAGAATCACAGTGGCTTTATACCGGAATCCGAGACCGATTCATTATCAGTTCTGATAGCCTTTTTATGCCGTCGAGTGTGGATGGCTCCAGTCTTCCAATAACGGTTGCGGAAGCTACGGCAACAACCCTCCGCTACAGTGCAAAGGTACAAGGTTCCGGCGAAGTTGAATTTCAGTGGAAAAAATAACCACCTAGCCTGAAAGCCGCATCGCATCAAAGGTCTGATATTCCGCACAAGGAAGATTCAGACCTTTTGCGTATTCTGAGTGTGCTGCGCCTTGGCTCTGATTATTTTGGTTTGTGGCGGAACGTCCGCTTCCCAAGTGGGTTGCCCCAGATTGTCGTAGGTACAAATTTGGG
>JAAFHM010000352.1 GCA_013298375.1 Ignavibacteria bacterium
TTTTGATGATTTTTCGGCAATTTTGTCCCGTTTGCCAAATAATGCCAATGCCCATTTTATGCGCTCGGTGGTGGCTTTTTCGATGATGAAATATTCGGAATCCTTTGCCGATATGCAATCGGCATTGCGGTATGATACGAGACTTGCTCAAAAGCCGCTTCAATACACGATGCGCAGCCCGATAGAGAAGCAAAATTTTGAGGGCTTCACGGCTATTGCTGCGAAACAATTTGCCCGCGCCGATAGTCTTTTAGCGAATTTGTACCAGCCTGAAATGATTCGTGAGCGTGGGGCGCTCTATTACTACCGCGCTATGGCAAAATTTGGACTGCGCAAAAGCGAAACGGGTTGTGAGGATTGTCGTATTGCTGAGGAACTCGGCGCGGCGGGAGCTGAAGAACTTTTTACGCGCAACTGCTCTCAAGCAGATGTGGTGCTGGACAAATCGTTCCCGCGCAATTTTCAGTTTTTTGCCCGTGAAGCTAATGATTCTGCGCGGTTGTCGCTCTCTGGCAGTGTGAGCCGCGCTGGTGTTGATTCGGTCGTTGTGGTGGTTTATCGCAATGGAGAAGCCGTCGCACGGCGGTCGGTGGCGCTCACTGCCGTATCAACTTCTGCAAAAGAATCTGCCAAATCGTCGCAAAAACAAGGTACAAAGCCGCTCAGTAAGCAATGGCAAGTACCGTTTACCGTGCCAATTTCCATCAAAGCGGAATGTGCGCAATACGGTTTTGTGCTGGGGCTGAAGGATAAAAGCGGCGTGGAACATACCGTTGCGCGGCGTGATAGCTTGGTTGCGGGCGATGTCTTTCTTTTCGCCGGACAGTCGAATATGGTGTTGGGCGATGTTCCTCCGTCGCCGAAGTCGGCATTTATGCGGACGTACAACTGGGAAAACACGACTTCATGGTGGCAAACAATGGCGGCAACGAATGGTTTTTCGGGCAGGCTGGGGCGTTGTGGCGGCTTGAGTGGCGAATTAGCACGGCGTATCGTGGAAGAGCGCGGTATTCCCGTTTGTGGGCTGTATGCTTCGGTGAATGGCTCAAGTATTGAACAGCACTTCCCGCTAGGGAAATATCCGCCGCAAGGAATTTACGACAACGCCCTGCGCATGGCGCGTTTGTCGGGATTGGCAAAGCAAATACGGGCTGTTTTCTGGTATCAAGGCGAATCTAATTCAGGCTTGGGATATGGGCAAAAATTTGCAGCACTGGCAGAGGCGTGGAAGTCCGATTATCCAGCCGTAGAGCGCCTGTACGTCGTTCAAATTCGTCCGAACTCGTGCAATACTCTCGACCAAAACGATGTGCGCGAGGAGCAGCGCCATCTGGGAGCAATGTTCCCGAATCTGCGCTTGATTGCGGCAAGTGGCGTGGAGGGCTACGACGGCTGCCATTTTTCGCAAGCGGGCTACGCAAGTCTTGCAGGGCAGTTGTATCGCGCTCTGGCGCATGATTTCTACGGCTCGGCGGATACTACCGATATTGTTTCGCCTAATCTGGCAAAAGCGTATTTTGCCGATACAACCCGTCAAGCCATCGTGCTTGAATTTATGCCGCCCTCAAGCCGCATCATTGCTTCGTCGGATTCGCTTTTGGTTGGCGGAATGACAGTTTTTATCAAGAATGCGTTTCTGTGCGATGGGCGTTTTTCGGAAAGTAGTAAGACCGAAAGCGGCAAAAGTTTTTTGGATGCGCCGAACATGATAGCCTCAGTCGAAGCAAGCGGTGATAACATCGTCCGCATCACTCTCCGAAGCGGTATTCGCGCAGAGCGACTGACGTATTTGCCGGACAAATTCTATCCCGGCGCTACGACGATTTATGCCGGTCCTTGGCTGCAAACACCGCGTGGAATGGGCGTTTTGTCGTTTTTTCGTGCGCCAATCCAGCCGCCCACGGTGGGTAACAAGTAAGCGCTGTGTACGAAAATTGAAAGTTTTGTGTATTTTTATTCCATCTTTGCAACTGGTCAGGTCTCGAAACATTATCCACGAATCGCACGAATCCTCACGAATAACGAGGTTTGAACGAATTATCCTTCAAAAAATAATGCTTTTGATTCGTGGCAATTCGTGTAATTCGTGGACACTTTTGACAACATACCTGACCAGTTGTCCATCTTCTTCACTAATCAGTAAAAACGATGATAAAACGGACACGAGTTCAAGAATGGAGCAAAGGCGTACTGCTTATGGGGCGCTTTGAATGGTTCGGAACGGGCTGCTGGCTGTTGCACCACAACGGCGTTGGGGCAATTCTCGAACTTCCGCCGTACAGCCCCGACCATCAGGAATCGCCCGCAACAAAGGCGTACAACGTCTGCAAAAAGCGAAAAATTGATGTGAAGTACATTCTTTGCACTCACACGCACATTGACCATTTCAATGCCAAAACTGCCCGCGAGATGCAGGGCGCATTTCCACAGGCAGAAGTCCACTTGCAGCGCGGGTTTGAGGGGATTGCGGGGATGTTGAATAAGGTGTATTTTTTCGACCATGATTCAAAATTGGACATTGGTGGGGAACCGCTCTATCTTATTCATGCACCGAAACATAGCTGGACAGATACCCACGTCATTTTCAAAGGCACGGCGATTACGGGCGATTGGGAGTTGAACACCCTGCGCTCGGCGCATGACGACAAGCCGCGTTACGCAGTTCCGAAAGAGGCAAAACTTGCGGCGATTGATAAAATGTCACGGTTTGAGCATGATTACAAATATCACATTCACAAAGTTTTTTCCGTTCATGCCAATGACCGCCGCGAGAACGTTGATTTTACGGCGCTGATGCACGACACGAAAATTGATAAAGCGTGGTTTTGAAAAAAGAGTCGTCAAAACCCGTCAGACGGCGAATTAAGTTACTTGGGCGGGGTAATTACATCACCAGTTACAACAATCAGATGGAAAAGATCTCGTATTTTTTACTCGGCTTGTCTATTACCATGATAGTCTTTGGGCTTCTGGAGCGGGATAAACCTGAGCGTAGCGTTTGGAAGATACCACTTGGAGTTGTTTTGCTCATTATCGGTATCGCATTGAGCAGTTTTGTACAGGGCTTTCTGGATGGTTTTAACGGAAAATAACACCATGAAAATTACCATCCTCGGCTGCGGAATTTCGGGGCTTTCCTGCGGGGTAAAGCTCCAAGAAGCAGGTTTTACCGACATCCGCATTCTTTCGCGCACCTTGCCGCCACATACCACATCCGATGTGGCGGGTGGGCTGTGGTTTCCTTACAAAGCGGAGCCTATTCATCGGATTTTGGGTTGGTCGAAGGTGACATTTCAAGAAATGATACGGCTTCGCGGAACATCGGAGGCTGGAATCACGATGACACGCTTTTTTCAGCTTTTGCCGCATCTGGCTAGTAATGATGCCTGGTGGAGCAGCGCTGTGGAAGTATATCGTCCGCTGTCAGAATCGGACATTTTGTCAGAATTTCCGCAATTACCCAAAGGGCAGTTTCCAAGTGGTTTCTACGCCGAAGTACCCATTGCCGAGCCGCACAAACACTTGCCATATTTGATGAAACGTTTCCAAGAGCGCGGCGGCAGAATTGAGGTCGGCGAAATTGAGCGTTTTGAGGATATTGCGGGTACAAGCCGCCTTATCGTGAATTGTACTGGCTTGGAAGCAAAAAAATTGGTCGGCGATGCAGCATTGTTCCCGATTCGCGGGCAGATTATCGTTGCTAAAAATACGGGCATTTCGCGCTCCATTACGATTGAATCCGCAAGCGAACATAGCGAATATGCCACCTACACGATTGCCCGCTCCGAAGACGTGATTATGGGCGGTGTAGCAATGACGGGCAACTGGGAAACCAGTATTGATGAGGCTACCGTAAGTGGCATTATTGCACGATGCGCTCATGTTGAACCCGAACTTTCCGCGCCGATTATTCTTCAGCACAAAGCCGGATTGCGTCCGGGGCGCACAGAAATTCGCTTAGAGATGGAGCAGTTAAGCACTACTTGCGCTGTCATCCATAATTACGGGCATGGCGGTTCGGGCTATACCGTCAACTGGGGGTGCGCCGAAGAAGTCGCGGCACTCGCACAAACACTCATGTAGAGACGTTTTTTTACCATAATCACCTCTCATAAACTCATTTTTTGCACCAAACTCCGCATCACCACTCACGTCGTTCCTTGTTTTTATGAACACCATTCTCCACAGATTTTTTCTCCCACTTTCGGCTGCCAGCCTGATTCTCAGCGGCTGCGCAAGCACTCGCCAAACGACAAGTTCAACCGAAAGCGAGAAAAGCATTTCCGCCGAAACCTCCGCAAAGGCTCGTACTATCATGCGCGAGGCGGGTTTGCGCCTGTCGAGTGATTCCTCGAAGGTATATAGCTACGACCCGCCGGGTTCGCTCAACACGACCGACAAAGTTATTGAATTTCAGCAAAAGCGGACGTATGCTTTTGAATCGGCGGGCGTGTTTTTGAGCAATGAGTTCGAGGGAGCAAGACTGAATGACGTGCGCATGGTGGACGACTCGACGTTTATTGCGGTTTTAGCGCCGGAAAATGCACCCGTGAATTTTTCAGCATGGTATGCCTTCAAAGCGTGGTCAAAAGCGCCTTCCAAGACCATTCGTCTGACCTTGACCTACAAAGAAGCCCGCCACCGCTACGTTCCGAAACTCTCTCGCAAACCCACAGGAGACTGGCGCTCGTGGTCGCCGATTGATTCTGCTTCGTACAAAGTCCATTACGATAGTGCAGGGCGCGAAACAACCTCGGCAACGCTGCGTCTTTTCCTCAAGCCTGATACGCTCTGGGTGTCGGGACATGAACTTTTTACGTCGTCCAACTTCGAGGCATGGAGCGCGAATCTGGCAAAATTGCCGTTTGTGAAAAAAAGTACACTTGGCAAATCTTCCTTGGGCAAACCGCTTATTCGTTTGGATATTTCGGAAGCACCTGCTGAAGCGCCTTGTGTCGTGATTGTGAGCCGCCAGCATCCGCCGGAACTGACGGGAACATTCGCCTTGCTGCCGTTTGTGGAGACGCTCTCAGGAGACACGCCGCTTGCAAAGGAGTTTCGGCAAAAATTTCGTGTCTTTGTTGCGCCGTGCATGAACCCCGATGGTGTAGATGCAGGGCATTGGCGGCACAATGCGCACGGCGTGGATTTGAACCGCGATTGGAATAATTTTAACCAGCCTGAGCCACGCCATGTACGCGATGCGCTTCTGAAGATGCGCGATTCTCTCAAAACGCAGTTTGTCTTTGGCGTGGATTTTCACACGACGCAGCATGATGTTTTTTATACCGTGAGCAATCCGCCAATGAATACAGCGCGGGATAGCGCTGAATACGCCCAAAATCCTGCGTTTAAGCAATTCGACAGTAATGCCGCGCTTCGCAGTAAATT
>JAAFHM010000641.1 GCA_013298375.1 Ignavibacteria bacterium
CATGATGAGGGAAACGAGGTAGTGCATGGTGTTTTGGGGTGTGTTGTTACAACGTTGCTTGTATTTCGGTAACTGTTCCTTGTTGAACATTCTTCAAAGCGGCTTGCTATTCATGGTCGCCGCTACGTTGCTTGTTGAGATAGATGCGTATTTGGGTAACAAAGTCCTTGCTAATCTGACAGAGCCTTTCCGCTTCTTCCCGAGAAATAAGAAACTCACTCTCATAATCACCAATCTGACGCTTTCCGAATGCCCGCGCGAGGTTTTTTCCCATTTCGGTGGGAAAAATGCCCGGAACAACGAAATGTTCTCCAAAAAGCCGATGAATGCCGGAATGGGTACTTTGGGTTATTCCTTTGGTCAATAATGCCGCTTCTGCTGCAAAGAACATTGCATAGTAAGAGCGCGAAAAAAAAACACTGAGAGTGTACAAAATTTTGTGTAAATACCCCTCACCCAACCCTCTCCCAAAGGGAGAGGGCTTCAGAGTAGTTTGATTTTCTTTGTCTTAGCTCCTTCTCCCTCTGGGAGAAGGCGGGGGATGAGGGAACGTTTACACAAAACAATTTACACACTCAACAAACAACTCGACTCATAATCACCTGCATCCAGCAATAATTCCGCACTGCGGCAGTATTTATCTGCCCTTTCCAAGTAAGCAAAACTTTGGCTATAGAGAGAACTCACAGCAGTACTCCTTCCTTGCGGATGTTGATAAGCAGAGGGCTTTGTTCATTGTCATAACGCTGAAGAGCCACAGGATAGATTGCAAGCAATACGCCGTATTCTAAGTTAATATTGTATGTCGCATCCACAATAATATCAATTTCTTCCATCGGCTTGACTGCGCCGCGCAAAACAACCGCTACATCTATATCCGAACCCTCGTGCGCCGTACCACGTGCATACGAACCAAACAAGACAACACGCTCCAAACGCTCACCATAAAGTTTTTGTACGATTTGTGTAAATGCCTTCAACAGCGCTTGAATACTTGTTTGTGGGACTGTGGTGTTCATATTATTTCCTCGAAAATATCATCAAGGATCATTTCGCACTGCTTCGCTTCGCTTTTTTCTCGAATGAGGTCTTCAACTGTTCCATACTGTGCTTTCGCCCGTTGATAAAATTCATCCTCTTCCTCAATCAATCGCTCAATTTCCTCGCGGCAATCGAAATAATACGTCAGTGCCGCGTGAACCTCTGCGGGCGAAAGATGCGTCAGCGCGTCGCAGATTTCATCAGCATTCATGCCGAGTTTGTAATATCCTGCAACGCGCTTCACTGTTGTTCGTGAAGCAGTGATTATCGGCTCTCCACGCTCGTTGCGTGTGATGTGCGGGTAAATTTCTGTGGTTATCATGGGTTGTTCCTTTGGATAATTTTGCCCGTCATCAACGAAACTCGCTTGGTATAAGCAATTTCGCGGTCTTCGGGCGGAATACTCCGCAGCATCGCCTCAATTTCCGCTTGCTCTTCATCGCTAACAGGTTCAAGATAAGAAGGGTCGTTCTCAAGATTTGGTGAGACTTCTAAGGTTTGTCGAAGTTGCACAAGTGCTTGCTCCAAGCGTTCCGGTGCAACGGCTGCGCGGTCAATGTTGATGACGACGTGTGCCGCCGTGTTGGTGATGGAAAGTGGCGTTGTCATGGCGTTGTGAGGAAAAGTGAATACATTCGTTATCTATTGCTTGTAGGCATGATACAATCAAGCATAATGCCATTTTGCCTCGTAGGGAATAATGGAAATTTTGTAGTCGTATTCCAGTAAAATATCGGTTTCGAGTTCGGAAGCAAATTGATGAATTTCAATACGTTTGTCCTCGTCATATGGCGCGTACATCCGTATCAAAATGTGTTCTTTGTCTTCTGGGTCGGTGGCGCGGCTGAACTCTTCCAAGTCTGGATATTTTGCTTTCACGGCTGATAAAAGCTCGCTGGCAACTTCTTCGATAGTTTTCATAGCTGTATCTTTTCTTCGATAATGGAACAAAATTCACGTGCTTGCTTGAGTTGTAATTGTGCATCGCGGTTGCTGACCATAACTGGCTCGTAGTCTGCTACACCGCGCCGTTTCTGCATATCTACCAAATAGCTTTTGTACGCCGCGGGAAAAACTTTCCGTCTGTTCACGAGTTCATTGCTGAACATCGTTTGTACCACTTTGTGGTCGGTGCTGGGCGAAAAGCCTTTTGCAAACAATACCGCCCGTGCCGCATGGAACGCCGCATAGTACGCGCGGCTTGCACTGGCATTGTTGCGCCCGGCTTCATACGCGGCTTCGGCATCAGCAAGATTTTCTGCGGCTTTTCGCCAATAGATTTCGTACATAGCGCTTCCTAGAATGTATCCGTTACACAGCCCTCACTCGCCGACGACACCGTTTTTGCATACTTGTACAAATAGCCGCTTGTTACCTTGAGCGGCGGAATTACTTGCGCTTTGCGGCGTTTGGCGATTTCTTCATCGGACAAATCCACGTGCAGACGGTTGTTCACCGCATCAATCGTAATCATGTCGCCGTCTTGAAGCAAGCCAATCGTGCCGCCGCGCTGCGCTTCGGGCGTGATGTGTCCCACCACAAAGCCGTGCGTCCCGCCCGAGAAGCGACCATCGGTAATCAGCGCAACGTCATTCCCTAAGCCCGCACCAATCACGAGCGATGTCGGCTTCAGCATTTCCGGCATTCCGGGTGCGCCCGCAGGACCGATAAAGCGAATCACAATCACTTCGCCTTTCTGCACTTTTCCTTCCATTATGCCCTTATTTGCTTCGTCCTCGCCCTCGAATACACGTGCTT
>JAAFHM010000534.1 GCA_013298375.1 Ignavibacteria bacterium
ATCTCCAACGCTTGGAACTGCACCGCAATCGGCTTACGGGCGTGATTCCGTCAAGCCTGGGGGATTGTCGTGCGCTCAGAACACTTAATCTCGGACAAAATCGTTTGACGGGCAATATTCCGTTATCATTTGGTAATCTTCGTGCGTTGCAAACCCTCGACCTCAGTCGGAATCAGCTTTCGGACGCATTACCGACCTTTTGGGGAAATTTGGCGGCGTTGCAATCGCTCTCGCTTCGGGCAAACACCTTTTCGGGTGCAGTAACGCTTGAAATTGGGCGTTTGAATGCCTTAACGACGATGTGGCTGGATAGTAATGCCTTCACGAGTCTGAGCGACTCTGTGCGCAATCTGACTTCCTTGCAACGGCTTTCGTTGGCGAATAACCGTCTCAGAGCGCTTCCCAGCTTGCGGCGCACAAGTGGCACGGGCTTGGATTCCGTCAATGTGGCGTATAATGCCCTGACGTTTGAGAGTTTGGAGCGGAATTTTGTCGGGGTGCGCTCGGCGGTCTATGTGCCGCAAGATAGCGTTCTTGCGGCATTGGATACGACGGTGCGTGTATTTTTGCCGTTCCAGATTTCGTCCACCGTTGGCGGCGGCGTTAATACCTATCAGTGGTACAAAGGCGGGCGTTTGCTGGGCGGGGCAGTAGATTCGCTTTTGCGTTTTAGCCGCGTTGTGCGCTCGGACACGGGCGAATACACGTGTTATGTGCGCAATACGCTGGCGCGAGATTTGACGCTCATTCGCCGCACCGTGCGCGTGAGTGCCGCTCCGCCGCAAGCCCCCTTGGAGCGCCCGATGCTGCTCGCGCCGCAAAATGCCGCGCAGAGCGTGAGTATTACGCCAACGCTAGTGTGGACTACAACTGCACTGACGAGTTCGTATGAGGTGGAAATCGCACAACAATCAGATTTTTCCTCACAGGCAACCGTGCGTTTGCTCCAAACAGACCCATTTCGTGCGCGACTCACGTTGACGAGCGCTCAAGCACTCACCAATTTGAAAACATATTTTTGGCGTGTCCGAGCCGTGAGCGAAGGTTTGCCGGGCGTTTGGTCGGATGTTGGGCGTTTTACAACGCTTCCCGAAGGACGCACGGTGAATGTGGAAACGGTGAACTTCGGGCGTGGTATTTTGCGGAAGCCAACGGAGCGTTTGCTGACGGTGCAGAATTTAAGCGGTGTTGCGATACTTCTCCAATACGTGCGTGTTGCCGAACCAACTAATCAAGCCGCAGGGCAGTTTGCTGTGAATGCCTTCGCTGGCGCAATACGTCTGGAGCCGGATAGCGCGGTAAGTGTTGTTGTACGTTTTACACCAAGCACCATTGGAGAGCAGGTTGCATCGGTGTTGGTTGGTTATACGGTGGCTTCATCGGGGAGCACCACGCCCATCGAGCTTTCTTTTGCCAGTGTACTTTCCGGGACGGGCGGAGCGCTTGCGTTTACTGGAACGGAGGTGGATTTTGGGACGTTGACCGCAGGGCTGCCAAAAACTGAAAACCTCCAATTAACCAACGTTGGTAGTGCGCCTTTGAGCCTGACTTCCAGCGTTCAGTCGAGTTCGGAGAATAGTTCTAATGCGACGTTTGGGCTGAATGATCAATTAACCGGTACGACCGTGTTACAGCAAAATCAGAGTTTTTCGGTGCTTGTGAAATGTCTTGTCAATGCTGCGTCGGATTCGGGTGTGGTGCGAGGAAGCGTCCGATTTGTTGCACAAATTGGCGTTGTGAGCGACACGCTCACCGTGCCAATGCGGGTAAACGTGCGGAAGCCTGATGTGAGCGACGTTACGATTACGCCAACACTAACGGCAGAGGAACAGGGTATTGCTCCGGGCGGTGTTGTGACGCTAGGTTTGCGGCTTTTGGCTATTGATTACGAAACAAAAAAATCCGCGCCGGACAGCCTCAGAACGCTCTATAATACTGCCGGACAGCCCCGATTTTCTGGCGAAATTACGCTTAATAGGCAGGTGCTTGTGCCAGTATCCGATGAAAATTCCTTGGTCAATCCTCGTGTCAATGGCGATATGATTACCTATTCGATTCCACCAACATCGTGGTTGCCGAATACCAAATTGATGTCGCTTGAGCCAACAATACTACGCTTTCGGTGCCGCGTGGTAGCGGGCAGCACCGACACGAGTGCGCTGCGCGTGATAGGGTTTCAATGGGACACCACCAAAGCCGTGATGAATAGCGGGAATAAAGCGCAAGTCATTGTTCGGCTTGATACGACAAAGCGTGTGTTTGTCGCAGGTGCGTCAAGAGCAGGCGGGAAGCGGCTTATCACGGGTGCAGGAAGCATGGCGCTGACGCTCAGTCCGAATCCTTCGGGGGATGCGGTTGCGTTGGGATTTACCATGAAAACCGCAGAAACGGTCGTTGTCGAGGTGCTGACGCTTCAAGGGACAGTTGTGATGCGCCTTTCGGAGCGATATTTCAACGAAGGCGCTCACACAATTGCTGTGCCGATTTCGTCATTGGCAAGCGGTGTGTATCTGGTGCGCCTCCGAACGTCTGCGGGAGAGATGGTGGATGAGCGTTTGCAGGTGGTACGGTGAGTGTGGAATGTAAGCCTGAGAGCTACGGAAATTTTGTGTGAATGGCTTGAGTCCGCGCTTTTTTCTTCGACAGCTACCATATAACTTGAGCAATTTCCTCAAGTCCGGCGGATATTTCCTTGACTTCCGGCTTGGCATTAGTGCAGCCGATAACTAATATTGCCCGTCAAATGAAGTCCCGCAAGCCATATTGCTCTAGCTTCAGCGTCGACCAAAATATCACGCGAAGTCTGTGTCCTGTATCACACTAAAAACCAATCCGTAAAAATGTACCGAGGCTGATCACTAATGGGGCAACAACAGATTCTAACCGCAAGTCTTGGAGCGTCGTTTGCTTGTTTTCGCGGTAATACTCGCCCTGTAGAGAGACAAAAAACTGCCCCTGGGCTTGGAGTCCAAGGGCGATACTGGAAGATTGAAAGACTGTATAATCAATCTCTCTCTTTCCGAGTGTGCAAGAAATTTTGTGTAAACTCAAAAAGAATTGTGAAGTCTGCCGGGAAAAAGGATGTGGAGCTGGTTGAGAACATTCGCCCAGTTTTGAATGGGCATGGTCCATTTGGCTTCGAGTCGTTGTAGGGTCAGGAACATAAGTTTGAATACCGCTTCATCATTGGGGAAAATAGTTCTGGTCTTGACGGATTTTCGTAATCCCCGATTGACCGATTCAATGGGATTGGAGGTGTAGATGAGGCGGCGGAGTTCGGGCATAAAGCTAAACATGGGAACGACTTTCACCCAATTGTTGCACCAAGATTGGTTCAAAGCGGGATACCTGCTTTTCCATCGCTGTTCAAGAGCATCAAGCATAGCCGTTTCGGGCGTTGCCGCCATCAGCAAGGCGTTCTTCGTCCCCTGATTTTTGATGTTTGGCATAGCCTAAGTGATGTGTCATCTCGGTTTCGAGCATCCGCTCAAAGAGGCGTTTGCTCAGTTGACAGTAGATTCCGTCTTGTCCGAAAACTTCCTCGTGGCTTGTTGCACCGTTCAAAAGGCTATC
>JAAFHM010000334.1 GCA_013298375.1 Ignavibacteria bacterium
TTCGAGCGATTCTCATGCAGATTCTCATAGATTTCGTATCTTTCCGCTTCGGTGAAATGTCGGGTACATCTCGTTTCGTTGTAAATTACAACTTGAATCTTTTATTGTCCACAATCCTATTTACAATCTCTCATGTATTCCATAATCACTACCAAATTCACGAGCAATCAACAATTTGAAGATTTTTTAAACTGCCCGATGAATTACGAGGACTCTATGAAAATGCTCATGGAAAACCAAAAAATTACCCTGCCTAAGCCAGCAGATACGCCATTACCGAAGAAACAACCCCGAAACCGTTAAAAAACTCTTCTCGACTTTTTTCACAATCACCATGCACCAAACCTTCAAAACCGCCCTCGTTCAAATGTCCATGAGCGCCGATAAAACCGTGAATCTTCGGCGTGGCGCAGAATATATCGAACAAGCCGCCGATGCGGGCGCACAGCTTGTATGCTTGCCAGAACTCTTTCTTTCGCCCTATTTCTGCCAACGCGAAGACTCCGCGCTTTTCGATCTCGCCGAAGAATATCCCAAAAGCGAGACGATAAGCATTCTCCGCGCCGTTGCAAAAAAAACAAAAACCGTTGTGATAGCGCCTATTTTTGAGCGCCGAGCGCCCGGAATTTACCACAACAGCGCGGCAATTCTGGATGCAGACGGCGAGATAGCGGGCTTCTACCGCAAAATGCACATTCCGGACGATCCCGCATTTTATGAAAAATACTACTTTACCCCCGGCGACCTCGGTTTTAAGGCATTTGACACGAAAGTTGGGCGTATCGCAACGCTCATTTGCTGGGATCAATGGTATCCCGAAGGCGCACGCTTGGCGGCATTGCACGGTGCTGTGATTGTTTTTTATCCCACCGCCATCGGCTGGCATCCCGACGAAAAAGAGCGCTACGGCACAGCACAACACGATGCCTGGCGCACAGTGCAGCGCGGTCATGCCGTTGCAAACGGTGTGTACGTCGCTGCCACCAATCGCACTGGTCTTGAAACCGACCCCAAAACCGGTACGCAGATTGATTTTTGGGGACAATCATTTATCGCCGACCCTCAAGGAGTCTTGCTTGCAGAGGCATCCGTGAGCAGCGAAGAAATTATTTATGCCGACGTTGACACCAAGCATCTTGAAACCATACGTCGCAACTGGCCCTTTTTGCGCGACCGCCGCATTGATGCTTACGGCGACATTACCAAACGTTTTATTGAGACTGCGTAACCGCCCATTCCTAAAAAAATATGCACCAAACACCCGCACAACAAGGTTTCATCATGCCCGCCGAATGGGAGCGCCACAAAGCAACATGGCTTGGCTGGCCCCTTAATTCGGAGGATTGGCCCGGCAAATTCGTTCCCATTCGCTGGGTTTATGGCGAAATCGTCCGCGCTATCACACGCGGTGGCGAACTAGTGCGCATCGTCGTTGACAACGACCGCCACGAGGAACAAGCCCGCTTGGTGCTTGGCAAAGTCGGTGTTGCAATGGAAAACGTCGAGTTTTTCCAATACCGCATGAATCGAGGCTGGATGCGGGATTGTATGCCGGCGTTTGTCAAACGCACCGTCGCAAGCGCATCGGGACTAGCGACGGAACACGCGGCGGTGAAATTCACCTTCAACGGCTGGGCAAAGTACGATAACTGGCAATTCGACAACGCTCTTGCAAGCCGCATCAGCACTCGCACGGGCTGGCGTATTATCGAAGCAATGCTGGAGAAACGACACGTTGTTTTGGAGGGCGGTGCGATTGATGTCAACGGCTTGGGAACACTGCTTACGACGGAAGAATGCCTTCTCGACCCTGCCGTACAGGTGCGCAATCCGGGCATGAGCCGCACTGAAACCGAGCAAGCGCTCAAAGATAATCTCGGCGTGACCAACATCCTCTGGCTTGGAAAGGGCATTGCGGGCGACGACACGCACGGACACGTGGACGATTTGTGCCGTTTTGTGAATCCCACAACCGTCGTTCTCGTGCAAGAGGACAACCCCTACGATGCGAATTATCGGCTTTTGGAAGAAAACCGCGAGCGTTTGGAAGGAATGCACCTCGAAAACGGCTCCCGTATTGATGTTGTGCCGCTTCCGATGCCCGCGCCACTTCTCTTCGATGGGATGCGGCTTCCGGCGAGTTATGCAAATTTTTACATCAGCAATCACGCCGTGTTGATGCCTACCTTCAATGACCCCAATGACCGCAAGGCGCTTGGTATCTTGTCGGAACTTTTCCCAGACCGCCCGGTGATTGGGATTCATGCCGTTGATTTAGTCTGGGGTTTGGGGACGCTGCATTGCCTAACGCATGAAGAACCCGCATAAAACCATGACGAAAGCGCCATTACGCCTTCTGCTCAAACAACGCCGTGCAGCGATTTCACCTGAATTGCGTCAGCAAAAAAACGGGGAAATTGCCGCTAATGTTTGTCGCGCAACGTGGTGGCAAAACGCCCAGACCGTGCATATTTACTGCTCTTTTGGCACGGAAGTTATGACGGAGACTCTCCGCGATGAGGCACTCCGCTTGCAAAAGCGCGTGATTGTGCCGATTGCCGAAGCGGATAGTCCCATTTTGCGCCATGCCGAAATTTTTCCCGAAACCCGCTTTATTGCTGATGCGTGGGGTATTCCCCTGCCAACGGCGGAAAGCAGTGTTGGCTGTAACCCGCTTCGTATCATGTCTGCGGAGGATTGCATCATCATTCCACTCTTGGGATTTGACGCGAATCGGCATCGTTTGGGCTACGGGCGCGGCTATTATGACCGTTTTTTGGGAAGTTTTTATGACAATGCAGCCTCAAAGCCGCTCTACGTCGGACTTGCCTTCGCTCAGGCACAATATATTGCCGAAGGTCTGCCAACAGAAGCAACGGATGTTCCACTTGACGTTATCGTCACGGAGCAAGGTTTTTTCGGACTTCCGCAAGCATTCGGTGCATAGCACGGCGGTCGGTGCTGCCTTTGGGCGTTTTCAACCAATCTTTTACTTGCCAGCAATGCAGAGTGCCAAAAATTTCAGGAGAAACACCGAGAACGTCAGGAATAATGCGCTTTAACTCCACGGTAGAGGGGATATTTTCTCGAAAAGCAAGGCATACAGCGCATTTCTCGCCATCCAGCGTCGTTATCATTGCCTCCACGCAGCCTTCAAGGCGGCTTTTGAGCAATGCCTCCCAAATCGGTGCCGGAATAAAGCGCCCATTTGTCAATTTGAACGCATCGTCGGTGCGTCCGACAAAACAATAATCTGTCGAAGCCTCTCCCTGCCTAGTCCCAGAGCAAATCTTGACGTAATCGCCCGTGTTGACCCAACGCTCTGGCGAAAGCCTCGCCAAACCTTGCTCCGTCCAAAGACCGCAATGCGCATTGTCGCCCCGAAATTCGAGAACTCCGTCAGCGCTCGTGCGGATTTCACAGCCAAGAGCCGCTCCCAAATATCCCGCTTCCCACACGCCCGATGCGCCAAGCGTAATGCCTGGTGCAGCCTCCGTCTGTCCATAGCCCGTGCGTAGGCGCGTCGTGCGAAGAAACTCCGCCAAATCAGCATTCACGGGCGCTCCGCCAATGACTCCGCCTTGCAAGCCGCGTAGAAAGTCGCGTCCTTCGGGTAGTGCGGCAAGTCGCTCTGCCGTGAGTGGAACCATTGAGCAATGGGTGATATGGTGTTCTTGCGCTAAGGCGATGACTTGTGCGATTTCCCGACCATTGTTTGCGTCGCGCACGATTTCTGCCCCCGCAAAAAACGCCGTAAAAAAATCAATAATCAAACCAAAAGCATGATGCAACGGCAGCACCGATAACACTCGTGCCGCAGAATAGGCATCAGCCCGTGCGTCGTGCAAGGAGAGTACCGGTAAATGACTGTCAATAACGCTGAAAATATTTGTTGCCGAAAGAGCGACCCAACGCGGCTCAGTTGTTGTACCTGAAGTAGCGAGAAGCAAGGAAACGTCGGGTGTTGGTGGGTGCTTGGTTGGGAATATTGCACGAAAACCATGCTCGTCAACGATGGCGGATATGTCCAGAAACCGCTCCCTCTCTGGTGTTGCAGCATTTGGCGGCAAGAGCGCAATCGTACACCCTTCCCACAAACCCGCAAGCATCCACGCCAAAAAATGGCGGTTTGGCGGCAGAGCAAGCAGAATGCGGTCTCCGGCACGCACTCCTTCCTCACGCAAGATTTCAAGGCGCTCCCGAACGCAATACCACAGCGAGGCGGCTGGCAGCACACCTTCGGCATCCACCCAAAGCGGATAGGGTTTTTCAAATAAACGTTCTCGGAGGCGTTCTTGCCAAAGCGAGTATTTGTACGACATAGCGGCGTTTAGGGGACGGAAAATTTGTGAGGAGTACAATGAACGTAGTTCAAGATATACTGAAGAAGGTCGAAAAATTCTTCCCGTTCGGCGGCTGAGGAGAGGAAATATGCTTCCGTTGGGCGGGTTTGACGTAGGCAATTTGCAGCTATTCAAGTGCCTAGAACGCTGCTGTATTCACCCCTTAATAAAGCAGGACTGTTCAGTTCTACGGGTGGTAGTGGTAAAAGCGACACGCCCCGTTTTTGAGCTTTTGTGAACTCCGCCACGCTTGATTGGGGTGTTGTCAAAGCAACCATTTATCGCAAAAAATAGCGTAATTGTACGGCTGTCAGACAAAGCCCGATAAGCGACCCGACTATGACCTGCCCTATTGTATGTTTGCGTAGAACCACGCGCGAAATACCAACAATCGGCACTAACGCAAACCAAGGCGCAATCGCCAGACCAAAGTGAAATGCCCACGCCACCACCGCCCCACCGACACCAGTAGCATGAATGCTGACTTTCCACCAGCGCGTAATGAGTTGTACCAAGAGCGTATTGGTAACAAAGCAAAACATCAACCATGTCACAAGCGGTGGCGCACCTAGCCAATACACTACCACAAACCCAACACAATTACTCGCCAAACCTACAATAAAAGGCTTGCGGCGTTCTTCGCGGAGGTCGAGATCGACCGAGCCGACGCGCCCGGAAAGTTTCAGATAGACGACATAACCGGAAATGATGAGCGTTGTCGAAAGCAAACACACACACCATATCAGCCACTTGCGTTCCAGAGGAAGCGTCGTGTCTTGAGCGAGTATTGCCGAAAACGTAAATACTGGTAGCACCACTGGGCTGAAAACCGCCGAGACAACGAGCGAGGAATAATAGACGGTTTTGCGCAGGGCGCTTAATTCTGCGGTCGGCGTAGTAAGGACTGTTGCCATAGACGAAGCAAAAAATAGAACAAAAAGTGTAATTGGTCAGGTATCTCCATCTGGCGGCTTAGGATCGCAAGAATGCCGCAACCCGAATGGGTTTCCCGGAAATGTTTACGTCGCTTATTTTCCGGTTAATTCTCCGATAATCCGTTCTACGCTTAGAAAAGCGTAGAACGGAACGATACAACTGACCAATTACCCCAAAAATTATTATCCTTTCAGTTTTGCGATTTCTTCCTGCATTTTTTTGTAATCTGCCAAAAATGCCGCCAAACCCTTGTCTGTAAGCGGGTGTTGGAGCGATTGCATAAGCGGTTTGTAGGGG
>JAAFHM010000434.1 GCA_013298375.1 Ignavibacteria bacterium
CCGCGAAGCTGCACCTTTCCATTTTGGTCAACCGTGATGCCCGGAAGGTTCTTCATTGCTTGCAGTACCGAGCCGCCGCTCTGTGAAATATTCTTTTCAATGGCAAAAACTTTTTTGTCCATTTTTGCCGAAACTTCGTCTTGCTGCGCCGTAACGGTGATGTCGCCGATTTTTTTTGCTTCCGATTCCATTTCAATAACACCAAAATCAAGGAATGGACTGAGCTTGCCGACCAAAATGCTCCGCGACAATATGCGATAGGATAAGGAGGAAATGATCAAGTTGTATCGACCACTTTTTACTCCGAAAAGTCGAAAACGCCCATCCTGCGCGGTGAGTGCACCACCGACATTCACACTGTCTGCTTCGGTGCGGAGTATCACTCGCGCAAAAGCAAGCGGCTCGCCGCTCATTTTGTCTTTGAGGATGCCGGAGAGCGTTACGGTGGCGGCATTTGTATTGGTGTTTTGAGCAATAGCGGCGAGTACGCTGAGAAAAAATAGTGTAGGGATGAGGACGAAGCGGACGATAGTGGTCATGAAGGAAGGATGAAAGTGTGGAGAAACTTTGTTTTTAGCTTGGTCTGGTGGGTTGAGGAAGTTCCACAATAAACGTCGCCCCCTTGCCTACTTCCGATTCGCACCAAACGCGCCCGTTCATTGCTTCAACCATTTTTTTGACGATACTCAAACCCAGTCCTGTGCTATGTTCGCCGCCCGTCGGACGGGTGGAAAGCCGTGCAAACTTGCCGAAGAGTTTTTTCATGTCCTCCGGCGAAATTCCCTCGCCTTCATCTTGGACTTCGATGCGAGCGGCTTCATTACCGGATTGTACGCGCACAAAGATATTTTTGCCGTGCGGTGAATATTTTACAGCATTGGAAATAATGTTGTCCAATACTTGTATCACGGCGGATTCGTCGGCAATGACAAGACTGGATGCGGTTTTAGAGGCAAAATGCAGCGTAATATTTTTTGCCTCGGCTTGTGCTTTATAGTGCCAAACGCTGCTTTCGGCTATCGGCACAATATCAAATTCTATTGCTTGGAATCGCATTCCACCGGATTCCAGTTGATTGACATCCAGCAAATTTTTCACCAACTCTAACATTCGGTCGGCGGTCGAAACGATTTGCCTCGTAATTCCCGGCACTTGGGAGGCTTCCACAAAGCCGCTTTCTACCAGTTCTGCCAGCCCTCGTACCGCACCGAGGGGGTTTTTTAAGTCGTGCGACACAATATTGATAATTTCATTTTTCTCAATATTCAAACTCTCAAGTTGCCTGTTTTGTTCTTGTAAACGTCCGTTCGCCGCCGAAAGCGCTTCCGTCCGCCTCATAACATTGACTTCCAACAGCTCATTTTGCTCTGCTAAACTATGCGCCAAACGTGCAGTACGCCTTGCCAAGAGAATTGATAGCGAAAAAGGAATTGCAAGATACACCCCACAGCGAATGAATATGGCAATAGGAAGCGGTCGTGACGCATACTGCAATCCCAATACCTGCATTATCACTTCCAGTGTCCACGCAAGAACACAGAGGCTCATACCCGATCCCAAAATATACGCACCATCCAAGCCTCGGCGAATTGCAGAAATCATCACGGGAAGCAAAAGCATAAGGGGAATGAAGGCAAAAGCGACACCCAATAACTCAACCCAAAAGCGCACTATACCGGAAGCATAACCGACAAGCAATATCGAAACCCACAGCACACCATTGATGCCAAATATCCACCAATGATAGCGAGGTAAGCGTGAATTAAAGAGCGTGTGAGCCGCGTACCACAGCGAAACACCAATTCCCGGAAGCGCGATAGTTTGTCCAAATCCCCCTAGTGAGAACGCACCTAGGGACTGCCCCATCACGTGGGAAGAGAGTGCGAAAGAAGCCGCCTGCAAGGCAGTAACAATCGAAAAAATACCAACAAACATATTTGCTCGCTCTTGCCGATTCCTGAGAAACAAAAGCAAATGCAAAATTCCCACTAAAAGCGGCATCCCGATAGCCACACCGAATTGTATCACGGTTTGATAGCCAGTCTCGCGGTACACCTCGGTAGCTTTCCACGTCATAAATACCGTGCGCAAGCCTGTTGGCAAGGAGATAAGTCCGCCTTGATGTAGCCCCGCAAAATAATCGTCATAATGAGCAAATGAATACCGCACAGCAAGCACGTGGGGTTCGTCCGAGCGAAGATTCAGAAGTGTTGGCTGAAGCGTAAAGCGCGACACACTCGCCATCACCTCAAAAGCAACTTCTGACGATGGTACGCCATACTGCCCAATTAAACGACCATCCACATAGACTTCCGCAGCACCGACAAGTGCCATGACAAACGCAAAACTCCGCCTATCCAACGTGGAATCTATCCGAAAATGCAATCGAAACCAACCAATTTTTGCACGGGCAAGTTCCGATGAGCGCTGGATATTATCGGTAATTGTTGCCGGAGAAGCCTGTTGCCAAGCGCTATCGGGGAAATCTTTGTCCGCCCGGCGAGCATCATCGCCCGGCGAAAAACGCCATGGCAATTTTTCTGCCGCCAGATACGGCAGTCCAGAAAAACCAAACGCATTTCGCTCACGCTGAAGCATTGCGGCTGAAATTGGCTCTTCGGCGGCAAGATTTATTTGAAAACACAAAAGAAAAGGCACGAGTGAAGCAAGCAACGACAACGGATGGTATCTGGTAACGATAATGCTCATAACGTGGAATGAAGGGCGAAAGAAAGAAAAAAAAGAGAGAAAAACAAGCCCCAAGAAGGCTCATAGCTCACTCAATTTGCACAAAATCAGGGAAAATATCAACTTCCGATGTTGATTGTTCCGTAAAAAGCGTCTTGTGCGGTTTACGAACTCGGCAGTTCCACAATAAACGTCGCCCCCTTGCCTAACTCCGATTCGCACCAGACGCGCCCATTCATCGCTTCCACCATTTTTTTGACGATACTCAAACCCAGTCCGGTACTGTGTTCGCCGCCTGTCGGACGGGCGGTGAGGCGAGCGAATTTTCCGAAGAGTTTTTTCATATCGGCGTTGGAAATCCCTTGACCTTCATCTTGTACTTCGATGCGAAGAAATTGGTCGTTGGTCATTGGTGCATTGGTACTATCGCCGTCGCCTGACGAATGACCTTTGATGCGCACAAACACGTTTTTGCCAAGAGGTGAATATTTCACGGCATTGGAGATGATATTATCGAGAACTTGTCTGACAGCTTGCTCATCAGCAGTGATCATGCTCGAAATGGCTTCGTTGTGCAGATGAAGAGTAATATTTTTTGTGGTAGCCGGCTGTATGAATTGCTCAACAGTGCTTGCGACCATCGGTGCAACGTCAAATGAAACAGACTGAAACTGCATTCCGCCAGATTCCATTTGATTGACATCAAGCAAATTTCTCACGAGTTCCAACATTCGATCGGCAATGGAAATGATACTTGCCATGATTTTGGGTGTTTGTTCGGGTTCGATAAAGCCTTGCGCCATAAGTTCCGCAAAGCCGCGCACCGCACCGATAGGGTTCTTGAGGTCGTGGGAAACGATACCAAGCAACTCGTTCTTTTCAATATTCATGCTGTTCAGGACTTCATTCTGCTCTTGTAATTGGGAATTAGCAAGATTGATTATTTGTGCCTGTTCGGCTTGAATTTCGATTTGCTGATGCAATTCGTTTGTCATCGTAGAGAGTTGCTGTGCCATGGTGTTAAAAGAATGCGCTACAACGGCGGTTTCATCTTGTGCCTGAATAGAAATTGTCTGTTCAAAATCTCCCGTAGCAATAGACCGCGTACCTTGTATGATTTTGAGCAATCCTTCGCTAATATTAAACGCCGTAAGCCCCATGACAACAAGCATCAACACGATAGTTCCGGAAATACTTATCACGATAAATCGTGATAAATTCTGGGAGTTTTGAACATAGTGCTGCAAAAAAGATTGCGTCGGATTCTCCATCTTCGCTTCCAGCCAATGGTGCGCAGCAAAGTACAAACTATCAGCCGCAAACCTTGCTCCGGCAAGCGTTGGGGGCGTGGTCGCATTGGCAATTCTCCTGCTAGCCTCCAGCATTTGCCAAATGCTCTGCACATCGGGCGCTGCGGCGACGGCACGAAACTGCGTAAAAATAGAATCGGTGCGATTGAATAATCCGCCCAGTTCCATGCGATAGGAGTGTTCCATCGCCATCAGCAACGAATCTCCGCCGAACTTCGCCGACCCAGGAATGGTGCGGTGGTAGAGTGGTAAAAGTGTGGTTATTTTGGTAACGAGAACGTACATCTGCATTTCGTGGTGAGCGTCAAA
>JAAFHM010000257.1:0-1835 GCA_013298375.1 Ignavibacteria bacterium
ATTCGTGGTTTCATCGAATCGCAAGCGCCCGCTCAGGGAAAAATCCTGCCCCAAAAACCGCTCATTCAAGCCATTAACGCTAAATTGCCGCGCATCGGGGTCGCGGAAATGCAGCGTATTCCATTTGCCCGAAGCCAAAAGCGTGAACAACACTTGTGCGGCGGGGATATAGGAGGTTTTGAGCGAGACCAGCACATCGTCTTCCGCCAAACGCGCCCGCGCCATTTCGATATTGCCCTGCACGACGGCTCCCGGCGTTCCACGCTCACTAGATCGCACAAGGACGCGGGTTTGCAAATGCACACGTTGTGATTGCGCCGAAAGCAAGGCATTACCGACGATATTGTGAAAGTCAGCATTCATGCGCTCTAGCGTCAGGTTTTGTCCAAAATCATTAAAGATAAACGGATAGTTCCCCCGTGCCGTTTGGTACTCACCTCCGGCAAATATACCACCTTTGCCGTTGCCGAAAAGGTCAAAGGGTGCCGATCCACTAGCGGCAGCACGAAATTCCTGAAACGAAGCCGCGTCCGCTTCCAAAAATGCTTCGGGCTTTGCAACGCTTGATTTTGTGCGGATATTCACTGCGCCGCCCATAGCATTACCGCCAAAAATTGCTGCTCCGCCACCGCGTACCACCTCAAGTTCTTCGACCATCGCACTGGGAAGCGTTGAAAAATCGAATTGTCCACTTTGTGTTGATTGCAAGCGCACACCATCAAGCAATACCGCCGTTTGCGAAGCGCTTGCACCGCGCAACGAGACCGTCTTCAAGCCGCTCATGCCGCCATAATTCCGCACCATCACACCCGGCACAAAATTCAGCACATCCGCAATTTGCCGTGCGCCGAGCGTTTGTATCGCAGCAGCGTCCAGAAGGGTTGCGGGGGCAGATAGTCGCTGCGCACTTGATGTGATGCGGCTTGCAGAGACGGTGATAGAGGGAATATTTTTGGGAAAAAGCAACCAACGTGCGTTGGCGGCGCTATCGCGCAGTGGGGCGCTGAGATTGCGGCTTTTTTGTGACGACGACGCTTCTTGCGCAAACACCTGACCACAACAAACGCCGAGCGCTGCCGCATATCCAAATATTGTCATAAAAATTGCTGTATTCATCCGGCAAAACTACGACAATTTCTGCACTCTGCGCACAGAGTCAGTTATTGTTTCCGAGGGAATGAGGCTAAACATCTCATTAAACCTCGTGTTTAACCTATATTGCCTACCAAGGTTTAGCATTTCTTTTGCCTTCCGTATCAATTTTTTTTCGATGAATTATTTTTTTTCTTGCATTCTTTTTCACGACTCCTTATATTTGAAGTCTGTTTAAGAATTGCCCACAAGCACAAGGGATCGTAGCTCAGCTGGTTAGAGCGCCTGCCTGTCACGCAGGAGGTCGCGGGTTCAAGTCCCGTCGGTCCCGCCCAAAAAGAAAGCCCGTGAATACTTCATTCACGGGCTTTTTTGTCATTTGGAGGCATAGACTTTTTCGGGGTGAAAATAAGGAACGCGAATAAAACAATTCACTCAATTTTATCCACGAATCGCACTAATGAATACGAATCAAGAGCCTCGACAATAGTGCCAAAATTCATGTAGATTCGTGTAATTCGTGGACAAAAATATTGTAAGTTATTTCACTCGCGCTCCCAAGCGACAGGAATCTTCCTGTCGCTTTTGCTTTTACCCCTGATTTTGCGTAGTTTGGTAGTAATGAAACCCAAAGTCTATATCGAAACCAGCATACCGAGTTTTTACCATGAAACCCGCACAAGTGCTGCTGCCGTAGCCCGTCGTGAATGGACGCAGGAATGGTGGGCAAAAAAACGATACCA
>JAAFHM010000257.1:1845-6942 GCA_013298375.1 Ignavibacteria bacterium
GCTTTCTTGAGTCCATTGACTTTTTAGAGATTACCAGTGAGATTATTGAAATTACCGAGATTTATGTGGGGCATAAACTGATGCCTCTCAATGCCGCCGGAGACGCTCTGCATTTAGCGATCGCCTCGTTTTATCAATGCCATTTTTTGCTAACGTGGAATTGTAAACACTTGGCAAATGCAAATAAATTTGGACATATTCAACGAATTAACTCTACGCTGGGTTTGTATGTACCCTTACTGATTACACCACTCGAATTATTAGGAGTAGCGCCATGAACACCGACCCAACTCTACAAGAAATATGGGATGCTCGCCAAAAAATATGGGAAGAATGTGGCGGCAATTTTGCTAATCTCTTGGAATATTATCGGCAAGCACAACAAGAGCATTCTCATAAAATTATTCGCTTTGAGCCTCTGCCAGAGGAATGTGGAGAAGTGTACGATGTGCATTTGAACGAGTGAAATGCGCACACGCGGGGGCGAACTGCGTTTGCACTCCTGTCGGGCGGCAGCTATTCCCTCAGCGTCATTTCCACCATGCCCGCAAAATTTCCTTTATCCTCACGGCAACAACAATAACTGCTTCGCCAGACGTTTTTCCGGTGTCTGCACCACATACAGATACCATCCTGCTTGCAAGCCATTCATATCCAGCGTAATATCATGTTCTCCCGCCGTAAGTTCCCCCATCGGGACGTGCGCAACCTCATTGCCGAGCAATGTAAAAATACTGACGGTGACATTCGTTTTCACGGGCAGCCCGAAATGCACAACAGTAAACCCATTTGATGTTGGGTTGGGGTAGTTCTGCTCCATGAAATACTGCAACGGCGCACGAGTCGTCGTGAGGCGGATTTCAACATTGCATCGTCCCGTAACCGTCCGTACAAGCGCCTCGCCGCTTCCTTTGAGCGCCAGCGCTTCCTGCCGACAATAACCCTCCAAAACAAGCGTATCAATATAATCACGGACTTCTACGGGCGCAAAACACGTTGTTACCGTGCGCTCTCCGCCGGGAGGAATCGTGAGGGGAAATTGGTTTGCTGGCATACTAAACCAGATATTATTGCGCGGGGTCAGGCGCTCAAGGCGATACGGTTGTATTCCTACATTGCGCAGCGTGATTTCACGGCAATCTTGTGTGGTTATCGGTACGCCGCCCCATTCGCCTGTGCCGCCGCGCTCATTGCGGGAGCGGACGATTTCGAGTGTGAATCCCTGCACGGTGTCGCGTACAACCGTTCTATTTCCGGCGGAATCCACCACTGCAAGCGCGTAAACGGCATCACGATTGGGGTTGGTGATGGTGAGAGTCGCGCCGAGATTGTAGGCATTTGCATTCGTTCCTGATTCTATGCGGAGTGTACAATTTATCAATTCACCAATCGGCTCCACGCGGGCTATCCCGGAAGGAAACGGTTCACCGTCGCGCAAGCGCAGCGTGATAGTGCGGGCGCAGACATCGCGGCTGACTGCCGCCTCAGGCGCCGTGCGGTCTTGACCAGCTTCCACTCTCAAAGCCGCAATGGTGCGGGTCGCACAGGTAGAAATCAATGCGAGCGTACTGGTGAAAACACCATCTTGCGGGGCATCCAAGGCGACAATGATGGTGTCGCGTGCTTGCGGGCGTAGTCTGAGCGGCAGTGCGGGCGCTACAATGCGCAATGGTGCTGCATTCGTCGCCTCATTGACAAGGTTGAAACCAGTAATGGTCTGCGTTGTTGAGCCGTAATTTGCAATCGCAAGGCGGAAGGTGCGGCTTGTTCCTGTGGGCATGGAGAAGCGGCGTTCTTGCGTTGGCGAAAGAGCATTTTGCCCTTCCAGCGCAATCGTGAAGCCCGGTAAGAAAAAGCGTTGACGGGTGAGAAAGCCGATAGAATCACGTGCTTCCAAGGTAAATTCGCCATCTTGCAAGGTGTTTTGCAGCCGTGCGCTAAAAGCAACGCTATCGGCAAACGGCGTAAATGGGGCAATATTCACGGTCACATTTTGCGGGGAAAGCGCACGAACACTGGCGATACGCGAATCCGTGAGCAGCGTGTCATAGACAACGCCGCTCACACTATTACAAGCTGCATTCCACGCCACAACAGGCGCGTCGCGGTCAGGAGCAATAATTTTCAAGCGCCCGCCGCCGATATAGCCGTAGGAATTCAAAACGCCATAACCATAGACGTAGAGTGCGAAATCACTGTCACCACGCGCTGTATGAACGCCGGGACCAAGCCCGAAATTGCCAAAAGAATAACCGGAATTGACAATCGGCGTAAAGCGCGAAGCATCAAGCGGAATGCCGTCCACCACAAGCGAACTCAGCCCTGTACCGCGATTCGGGGCAATAATCGTGATGAAATGGTCTTCAAATACTCGACCGCGACTGCTGGGGCTGGCAACACCGAGATTGGAGGGGTCAAATGCCTCGACGTTGATAAAACGATACGAACGGTCATACTGTTCGATTTGCGGTACAAGCAGCATGAACGGATCGCCGACAAACTTTGCGTCCAGCGTACTGGATGTTTTTTTGTATTGCGCCACGAGAATTTGATCGCTTGCCGTAATCCATGCCGCACTTATGAGCGTTGATTCATAGACCTGCCCCCGACTCAAGGTGGTGAGCGGTTGTCCGTTGATAAAAACTCGCGTATTGTCGTAGGCGGCAATAATCCGAAATAAATCCGAGCCAACGCCGATTTCATCCCGTGCGCGAAGAAACGGCGTAAGAAAAGCACTTTTGCCCCATGTCTCCAAGCCCGGAAGCTGTTCGACGAGGTGGTCGCGTGTCCAAAGGCTGGGGCGCAATTCCACCGGAAGCGTTGTGCGCTGGTGTCCGGCAAAGACCGCAATCGGACGCGAAGCAATGACGCGGCTTCCCGACAAGTCCGCCAGACCTCCGGCAGCGCGTGGGTCGGCTTGCACGAGATAGACTTCACCGGCATTCAGGCGGATGGTTTGTGGAGCGTTTGAGCCGGAAACAAGGGTCGGTGCGGAGGGGAGAATACGAATGTCCGTATTATTTTGTGTGGCAATGACGGCAAACTGTGACGGCGTGCTGACTTCATCGCGGTTGTTCGGCATAAAGAGAAGTCCTCGTGCGTCGCTTTTGTATGCCAAAATCATATACTCTGTGCCGAGAGAACTCACGGGAAGCGCCAAAAACGCATCGCTGGTGTAGAGCGCTTGATTCAGCCCGTAAACCGTCACCTCGTCGTTTGCCGTAATATGAAACGTCTGCCGAGCAACGCGCTCAGACTGCGCCCCAATAGAATCAAAGCGGTCTCCGGTGTAGTACCCCTGCAATTCCACATTGGCATAGTGAACGCGGAGGGTGTAGATTTGATTGGGGTTGGGAATGGCGAAGGGAATGGTTGTTTCGGTGCCATTGCGCACACGATAGCGAATTACGCCGCTTGTCGGCACATCGCAGGTGATGTAGATGTAGAGCGAATCATTCAAAATCGGGGTATTGCGCCCGCCGTCATGCACGTTTGGCAAAAATGCGATATAAAATTCCCGCCCACGACTCGTACGATTATTGGGCGCAGTACCACCTTGAGCGGTCAGCTCTGCAATACTCACGTGCAGCAGCAATATTGTCGTTGCAAAAAAAAGAAAAAAGAAGCGCCAGAGATTCATGGCAGAGGAATTTGGTGAGAAACGTTGTCAAATCGCGCCTTGCAGACGTGCGTCCTGCGCGACTTGATTGCTTACGGACAAAGTTACAAAAAAGTATCAAAACAATGTGGGGAATAACTGGTGGCGGCAGTGTTTGGGGGAAGAGTAGGGGGTTTGGGCGACGGCACGAGATACAAGAGAAATTGAAGACTGCTTGGTGAAAATACACAAAATGCTTTTCAAACACAAGATTTAATGCGGTTTACAAGTCAAGTTAAAATTTCATTACAAGCGAAATTTCGCTATCGGCAAAAATGAGCTAATTATTCATATTCAATTCATTGAAAATTCATAAATGAACCGTTATGTTTGTACTGTAAGTTTTCACTATTGTTTCACAACCCTAGAGGTTATGATGAATTACGTTTCTCGCACAACCCGCTCTTTGAAAACAACTGTTTTGGCAACCGCGACAAGTCTTGTCGTTGCTCTTGGTGCAACTCACCTTGCATCCGCTCAACAAGCAGTAACGCCCGACCAAGCGAATGCCCTTTCAAAAAATCCGTCCGTGATTCAGAATGTTGAATCATTTGTTAGTGCCGCAGAACTTCTGCAAAACGAAGTCAATTTTACGCCAGCTTCGCTCGACATCAACGCGCTCAAGCGCAATGTCAATTATCCTGAAGCCGCTTTGAAAAACAACGTGAGTGGACGATTTGAACTCATTGTGTACATCGGCAGCAATGGAAGTGTTAATTCCGTCAATTTTGTTACGGAGCGTCCTGACGATAGCGCCATGAACGCGCTTATTGCATCAGCTTGTGATGCCGTCAAAAAGAGTCAGTTTACTCCGGCAATGCTCAATAAAAAAGCCATCAGCAGCGCCGTTCGCATTCCGTTTAATTTCATTTTCTGAAAAATTTCGTTGTGATGTTTATCCAGTAAAAGCCTTCATTGGCGCTTCATTTCAAGCGCCCGTCACATCAAGGCTGTATGAAAATTGCTATGGAAACATAGCAAACCTCCTGAACACACAAACTCTCCTCATCCGCATTTTAAGGGGCCGATGAGGAGTTTTTTTTGCCCTGTAATGAGTTTTCTGCTATTGTTTGGAAACGATGATCGTTGCCTTGTACGAACCACGCTGTATCTGCTCTCCGGCAATCGGATACGGGGAAACCTCAATAAGTTGGACGCGATAATTTTGGTACGAGGCAATTTTCGGTTCTGTGTTCGTATGAAGTTCAAGTTGCTGCTGTGGCAATGACGATTTTGTCAGCGTCAACCGTACACGAGCATTTCCTGCCCAAATACAAACGGCATTTTTAGGGCAACGCGAGTCTTCCGGCACACTATCCAATCGGACGCGAAGTCCATCGTTGACAACTTCGGCAACCTCCCCAACGCCAAGCGTAAAGCGCTCTCCAAGTTGTGCCTTGTTTGGAGTGGAGTCATTTCCTGTTGGTGTGCAAGAAACA
>JAAFHM010000137.1:0-4362 GCA_013298375.1 Ignavibacteria bacterium
CGTGGTTCGCTCAACAAGATTTTGCGACTAACGGAAAAAGAGCGTGAAGCGGGCGTAATTGCTGCTTCGGCAGGCAATCATGCACAGGGCGTGGCGTATGCTGCCGAGCGCAACAACATCAAAGCCACGATTGTCATGCCCGAAACCACGCCGCTTGCCAAAGTACGCGGTACGCAGGAGTTTAGCGCGGAGGTGATTTTGCATGGAAGCGGCTACGATGATGCCTTTACCCGTGCGATGGAACTCCAAAAAGAGCATGGATACTCGTTTATTCACGCCTTCGACGACCCGCTCATTATCGCCGGACAAGGAACAGTAGGGCTGGAGCTGTTGGAGCAGAATCCCTATTTGGACACCGTTATTGTGCCAATCGGCGGCGGTGGCTTAATTGCCGGAATTGCTGTGGCAATGAAAGAAATTAATCCCAAAATTCGTATTATCGGCGTAGAAGCAGAACAGGTGCCGAGTATGAAGGTCAGTGTTGCGAATGGTTATATCACCGAAGTCGAGCGGGCAAGTACGATTGCCGACGGTATTGCGGTCGCAAAAGTGGGAAGGCATCCTTTTCCCATCGTGCAAAAGTATGTTGATGATATAGTTACGGTGAACGAAGAGGAAATTGCCAACGCAATTATGGTGCTGTTGGAGCGTGAAAAAACGATGGTAGAAGGCTCTGGTGCGGCTGGTTTTGCGGCAGTGTACAATCACAAAATTTCCGGTATCGACGGAAAGCGCGTTGCAGTTGTCGTTACAGGTGGAAATATTGATATTACGATTCTCTCAAAAATTCTGGAGCGCGGACTGGCAAAAGACGGGCGCTTGGCAAGTTTGAAAATCATCGTGCCGGATAAGCCTGGTAGTATCGCAGAAATTGCCGCGATCGTCGCCAAGCACCGCGCCAATGTCCTCAATATCTCGCATGACCGCGTGTTTACGGCAGCCAGTTTGCGCGAAACGGAAGTGGAGTTCCTTCTCGAAACGAAAGGGCAAGCCCACGTCAAGGAAATTGTCCGAGATATTGCGGCGCATAATTTTCATGTCAAATTGGAAAAGCCTGCGTAAAAAGGGCGCTTCATCCTAAAAATCTTTGGTTTTTGAACCCACACGTTCAATGGCAAGAAAATTTTCGGCTGCAAGGGGAAAATGTTGTACCTTTGTCCGTTGTCTATGCGGCACATCCTCTCTCCCCGCAGTAATTCTTTTGTCCGCTGATTCTTTCCTTGAAAATACCGTGAATACTATCCAACAAATGCAGCAAGAAATAGCGAGCTATTTCCTTGCTGAAAAATACGAAAGCCTAATTTTTGTCATTATTGGCGTTGCTGCAATTGCTTTTTCCATCTGGCTTTGGGCAAGTGCAAGTAGTTTTGCCACGACCTTCAAGGCAATGTCGTATCCGCTCGTTATCATTGGGCTTATTCAGATTGTCGTCGGTGGCACGGTCTATTGGCGCAGCGATACGCAAATTGCCACCTATTCGGCACAAGTTCAGTCATCGGCATCTGCCTACAAAGCTGATGAAATCAAGCGTATGGAGGTGGTGAATAAAAACTTTACGCTCTATAAATGGATAGAAGTGGCATTACTACTACTCGCCATTGTCACCACATTTCTTGTCTCGCGCAATAGTGCTTGGTATGCCGCCGCGATTGGGCTTATCATTCAAGCAGCAGCAATGCTTGTTGCAGACCTCTTCGCTGAACATCGCGCATATCATTATCTTGATTCCATTAACCGATTCATATCGTGAGAAAACAAGGTTTCATCGGCAGTCTGGCTATGGGCGGTGCGCTGCTTTTTTGCGCTTGCGAACGCGAATCCTCCGCAGGACTTATCAAATTAGAGTCGTCGGATTCCGCCAATCATTACAGTATCCGCCCAACGGTGCAGTTTATTGATTCGAGTTTTATGCGAGCAAAATTGACGGCGGCTTGGGCGCGAATGTATGACCGCGCACGGCGTAAGAATCTTGGTGGGGGATTAAATGTTGAGTTTTATAGCCGCCCACACGGACTTTTAGCAAGCGTTCTGACCGCAGATTCGGCAGTGATTGAGGACGATACGAAAAATATGACGGCGCGGGGCAATGTCGTTGTTACGTCCAAGCGAACACTGACGACCGTGAAAACGAGTGTACTGGTGTGGGATCATGCCAAAGGTGTCTTGCGCTCGGACGCATTTGTGGAGATTTCCTCGCCAACGGAAATCCTGCAAGGCTATGGTTTTGAATCCGACCCCAATTTGCAACACTATACGATTTACAAGGTTACTGGGCAAACGCTCCTTGTTGGCGGCGTACCCCTGACAAGCGCGACAACATCGGTATCTACCGCTACGGTCGCCCCACCAAACACAACAACAAAATCACCATCTCCTTCTCCACCTCAACGTTAGGAATAGTATTATGCGCTCGTACTTAATTGCCGGAAATTGGAAAATGCACACTACCCCCGCAGATGCAAAAACACTTGCCTCTGCGATTGCGGAAAAGCAAATGTTTTTGAAACCGCCTCACAGTGTTCAAACACTTATCTGCCCACCATACACTAGTATTGGTGCGGCTTTAGAGGCGGTAGCGGGAAAAGGTATTTTGGTTGGAGCGCAGGATTGCCATTCGGAGGCGAAGGGGGCGTTTACGGGCGAAATAGCGCCCAATATGGTCAAAGCCTGTGGCTGTTCGCACGTGATTCTGGGGCATTCGGAGCGCCGTCAATATTTTGGTGAGACCAATTCTCTGCTCAATCAAAAAATTCGTGCAGTGCTGAACGAGGGATTAGTTCCGATTTATTGCGTTGGAGAAACGCTCCTTGAGCGCAAGCAGGAACAAACAATTGCGGTTGTGCGTTCGCAACTCGTGGATGGGCTGAAAGATGTCGTGCTGCAAAGCGCATCAAAACTCGTCATTGCCTACGAACCCGTCTGGGCAATCGGCACGGGGCTTGCTGCCACATCCGACCAAGCGCAAGAAGTCCATGCTGCGATTCGAGGCTTTCTCAAAGAAATTTTTGGTGCTGTGGGCGAACAAATACTGATTCTCTATGGCGGCAGCTTAAAACCGGAGAACGCCGAAGAACTGCTTGCTAAACCTGATGTCAACGGCGGTTTAATCGGCGGAGCGGCTCTACAAGCGGATTCGTTTGCAGCGATTATCGCGGCAGCTTGTAAATTGGCGGTTTCATAGAACTTCAGGTGCGAGGGTCTCGCTGCTTTGAGCGAGGTTCTCGCTACGATTCTAGGATATTTCAATTCGCTGTTTCCACCGACACATTCACCGTGCGGCAGTAAAATCGCCCTTCCGGTGTGGTGTTGTCGTAAAGCAGCGTGTCTTCGCCGAAGCCTTGCGCTTTCGAGAGCGGTTGGTCTATCAATCGGGCGAGTTCTGCGGCGCGTTGGCGGGAAAGAGTGCGATTGTAGGCGTTATCGCCCGTGCGGTCGGTGTAGCCGCCAATGGTCACTTTAGAATTGGGGCGAATAACCGAGTTGATAAAGCTAATAATGCGTTGGTTCTGTTCGCTAATTTCAGATTTATTGAATCCAAAAAGCACCAAGCTAAACTGCTCAATTTTTTTATCCGGTAAAATCACGTGTTCGACAGGAATAAAGCCGTGTGCAAAGCCGTTTTTGCCATCGGCATCGCGGGCGGTCAGCGTAAATTCTAGTGGTATATTGTTTTCAAGCCGAAGGCTGTTTTCACCCTGTTTTGGCGGACTCCAATCAATTCGCGTAGGCAGCTTCGATTCCGGGTTTGCGCCCGCAACAATCTTGCTATCCGCGTTCGCGCTGTCTTCCGATGAAAATTGCTTGACATCTTTGCCTTCGCTAAATGCCGTCAATGACCAGTCCGTAATCGGTTTTTCCGTTTTGACAGACGGCAGAAAACGAATGGTCGGCGGGTTGGTAACGCGCATGGTGTCGCTCAAAAGGATTGGGTCAAGCACTTCACGCACCGACGAGGTGATTTCCACGCGGCGATTTTCCTCGATTTTATCCGCTTCCGTCTTTGGCAAGGAGGCTTGTTCCGAAAGATTTCGCGCTTTCATAATAATTCTGTTCGAGCCGATGCTCCAGACATCCAGCAAATAGCGCCGCACAATCTCCGCGCGTGCCGCCGATAGCGCCGTATTGCCATCTTCCGCGCCTATGCCCGATGTGCAGCCTGTAAGCGTGATAACGGCATCGGGAAACTGCCTCATGCGCTTTCCAATGATGTTGAGCATATTGCGATAAATCGTTAAAGTCTCCGACCGATACAACGAATTAACATCAAAAAGTGCCGATGATTCGGGGTTCAGCCGGGCATAGCGTTCATGCAGCACCGAGGATTGGTCGTCGAAAAAGACATAGTTCAAAAGCGGCACGTAG
>JAAFHM010000137.1:4372-10514 GCA_013298375.1 Ignavibacteria bacterium
ACATAGCGCTGCACGACAAACTCCTCCAAGCGCAACTGCACTAGTTTTTTCTCCTCGCCTTTTTCATTCACGCCCAAAGCAACGATGTCAACGTCCATACGCGGCGGCGGTGTTGAAAACGCCGTATCAACGCGCCGCAGGGTCTCGCGGATAATCCGCAGGCGCTTCCCATTTTCCGCCGACATGACAGTATCGCGGCGAAACTGTGAAATACCAACCATAAATGGATTCCGAATGCGCTTTTGATAAACGATGATGGTGTCCACACGGCGATATTCCTCGAAGCGCTGAAGGGTTTCCTCTTGACGATAAAATACCGAAATTCCCGCACGAAGTTGATGAAGATTCCACGTCAAGCCCTCCACAACGGGATTCAAGCCCCACATTCCAAAGACTTCCGGCTGCACCGAAAGCCGCCCCATACCGCCCGCCAACGTCAAGCCTTCCAACGGAATTTCATAGCCGATTCCGGCGAGAGCGGAGAGCGAGAGTTCACTAGCACGAGGAATTGTGCCATTTCTAGGGTTGCGCTCCTGTGGATTGGTGGTAAATTGTCCCACGTCGTTAGGAGACAATACTTCTTTTTGCCCAAACGAGCGCGTGAGCAAAAAGCCAATTCTTCCGCCCGCATAGAACTTGAGGTTTGATGCGGGTAATGGGGTGATGATAAGCGACGGCTCGAGAGCAAGCGAGGAAGAATAAGTTTGAAGATTCACCGTAGAAAATACATCAAAATCCCGACCATTAGGGTCAATGATGGGAATAGGGCGGGAGTCTTGATTACGAAAAAGTACATCGTGATTGGCAAAGGAAAGCCGAGCGGAAAGACCGAGCAACGATGAAAACGCAGATTCTAGTACCAGCCCAAAAGCGGGAACAATACTAGCGGCGCTGCCAAACGATATAGTGTCTTGCGCAAAATCAAAATTACGCACAGGGATATCCGGGAGCGCCGTAAAATTTGCCGCATGCCAATTCAAATTTCCTGCCCCAAAAAGACCAAAGCGAATTTGCGGATAAACTGGCGGAAGTGTTTGAGATTGCTCGGCAGAGGATGTAGTCTGTGCTTGTGCAGTTTTTGCCCCAAATGACACGAGAACGAGCAAACTCAGCGCGAAAAGCAGGAGAAAAAAATGTAACCGAAGATTTGTTGAAAGGATAGAAAAACAGTGCGAAGTCGGCTTCGCAGCGTGTTTCGTCGGCTGTTGAAGGGTCATGGAGGTTCAAAAGAAAAGAGAATTTCTGCATCAGACAGCAAGATACGAAAAACTATGCTGACGGAAAAATGCTTCTAAACGTGTATTTTTGCAGGACCGCATGAATCATTCTGCTTACCACACCAGACCGCATCAATCCATGATTAGTACAACCGAAGCCATTATCTTAAAATCGCTAAAATACCGCGATTCCAGCAAAATTCTGACTGCGTACACGGCAGAATTTGGGCGCTGTTCGCTTATTGCCAATGGCGCTCGGAAAGCGAAAAACAAGTTTGGAAGCGCCTTGGAGCCGATGTCGTGCAGCACACTCACCTTCTACAAACGCAACGGCAAAGATTTACACACGCTCTCCGGTGCCGAAACGTCGGTATCGCTTCGCAATCTCATGGAGTCTTTCGACCGCATTACTGCTGGGCTGGCGATGTGTGAGATTATTTACACGACCCAAGTACACGAAGAGCAGAATATCGCTATTTTCACCTTGCTCAAAAATGCGCTTATCGCTTTGAATGCGAGTGATGGTAACGAACAGACGCTTGTGCTATGGTTTCAAGCCCATTACGCGGCACTTTTGGGGTTTCGGATTATGCCGGAAACCTGCGCAGCAAGTGGTGAAGCCGTGCAGCCTTCGGACGCACCAACCTTTACATTGTCGCTTGCCGATGGAGCGCCGTATTCTCCGGCGTTTGCCCGACTCAACACGGGATTTCAGGTGGATGCCGGAACGCTGGCGGTGTTGCAACGCCTTATGCGAATTCCGCCGGAACAGGCTTTACTGCTGGTTTTGTCGCCACGCCAGCAATCGCAACTGGAAGATTTTTTAACGATGTATTATCAATTTCACCTTGACCGCAATGTTAGCGACCGTTCGAGGCGCTTTTTGCAAGCGGCGCATGGCGCATAAAATTTGTATTGTGCAAGGCTATTGTGCAACGCTGTGAAAAATCGTAGCTTTGCGTAGTACATTTTCGCATATTATCGCTATGAAAAACACCCCATTTGCCCGCCATGCCGGGCGCGAGCTTTCTGCCCGCGAACGCTCAATTTTACAAGCGATTATCCAAAATTTTATTCTGGATGCAACGCCTGTGGGATCGCGCAATCTCTCGAAATTTTTGCAAGAAGAGTTGCATTTAAGCCCCGCAACGCTGCGTAATGCCATGAGTGACCTCGAAGAAATGGGCTTTATCGCCCAGCCGCACACCTCGTCGGGACGTGTGCCGACGGACAAAGGCTACCGCTACTACGTGGATTCGCTGATGAATGTGGAGCATCTGCCGAAACCCGAAATTGCGGCAATTCAGCAAAATATTCTCGCCGCCAAACATCAAGAAGCCGCTCTGAAAGACGTTTCCAAGATATTGGGGTCGCTCTCGCGGTATTTGAGTGTAGTGAAAATGCCGCAAATTGCCCACGCGACGATTGACAAATTGGAGTTGTTCCGCTTGGCTTCGCACCGCTTACTCGTTGTTCTGACGCTCAATTCCGACATCGTGCGGACGCTTTCGCTTGAGGCATCCTTTGAACTGGAAAATGCCGAATGTGAAGATTTAGCAAGAGCGCTCAATGAGCGCCTTGCAGGGAAGTCGCTTGATTTTATTCGGACAAATTTGCAAAACCTCGTCCGCGAAGCAGACCTTGATAATCACGCACTAGTGCGGCTTTTCGTGGATTCGGCAGATGCGCTGCTCACCGACCACGTTGTACCGGGCGACACGGTGCATATCGCCGGAGCGCAGCACCTTTTCGACCAACCGGAATTCGGCTCTCCATCTCGTGTTCGTAGCATTATCGAACTCATGGAGAGCGAAGAAATTATCGTGCATTTGCTGGAAAATTCTGCCGCGCAAGAAGGCGCAGTCAGCATTGCCATCGGCAGCGAAATGGATTCAACGCTGATGGAAGAATATAGTTTGCTTACCACCAAATACCGCTATGCGTCTGCCAATGCGGTCGGAACGATTGGGCTGATTGGTCCGAAGCGTATGAATTATTCGCGTCTGATTGCGATTATGCATTATGTCGCATCAGCGCTTTCGCATGAGATGTAGAGCAGCACGGGAATCACGCATCTACGGGGCTTGCAGCAATTTATCCACCGAACCACAAAGGTACGCGCAATGATACAACAACCGAACATATTAACCGAAGAACGCCGTGTAGTGCGCTCTGGCGTGGGCGTGGAGGAGTACCTTGCTTTCGAGAATGCCAGCGAAGAGCGCCATGAATTTCACAATGGAGATATTGTTGCTATGCCCGGAAATACTGGATACCACGAAGAGTTAAGCATTGAAATTGCCGCCAGCCTCCTGATGCAGGTTCGCGGCAGGGCAAAGGTATTTGGTAGTAATCTTAAAGTTATGATTCCAACGTACAATCGTTACGTTTACCCCGACCTATCCATTGTTCGCGGTATGCCGGAATATAGCGATGAAGGGAAACGAGAATTACTAAATCCGACAGTGATAATTGAGATACTTTCGCCCAGCACTGCTGACTTTGATGTAACCGATAAATTCACGTATTACCAGAGCATTCCGTCCTTGGAGGAAGTTGCATTCTTCGCTCAAGACCGCGCTCATGCTGAACTTTTTCGCAAAAACGCCGATGGACGCTGGGAGATGGTTGAAAGCAAGAATGGCATGGTCGAATTTGCTTCCGTGCAAGCAAATATCAGCCTTGCAGAGATTTATCCACCAAACCGCTAAAGGCACATGCTATGATACCGGAACCGAACATATTGACCGAAGTCCGCCGCTTGGTGCGCTCTGGAGCAACGGCGACGGAGTACCTTGCTTTCGAGAATGCCAGCGAAGAGCGCCATGAATTTCACAATGGAGATATTATTGCTATGCCCGGAAATACCAGTTACCATGAGCGTCTTGTCTTTAAAATATTGCGCAGCCTCGGCAATCAACTTACCGACAATGAGTATATGATTTTTCCAAGTAACCTCAAAACCATGATTCCAACCTACAATCGTTTTGTTTATCCTGACATCACGATTGTACGCGGCGAGGGAGCGTTTCAAGACCACGAGCAGCGCGAGCTTCTGAACCCGACGGCGATTATCGAAATACTCTCCCCAAGCACGGCACACCGCGATTTGACGGATAAATTCACGTATTACCAGAGCATTGCGTCCTTGGAGGAAGTTGCATTCTTCGCTCAAGACCGCGCATATGTTGAGATCTTTCGCAAAAATACCGACGGACGTTGGGAGATGGTTGAAATCAAAAATGGCATCGTCGAATTTGCCTCTGTGCAAGCAAATATCAATCTTGTGGAAGTGTATCCTCAATCGCGTTTTTAATGAGTTTTCCAGGAAAATACCATGAACATAAGCAATCAAACATTTCTTTCCGACGGGCGGCGTGTCGTCGCAACGGAAGCGACTATTGAGGAATATTTATTCTTTGAAAATGCAAACGAAGAAAAGCATGAATTCCATGATGGCAGTATTATTACGCTTTACAGCGATTACGAGTATATTCCCGCCGAAACAGAAAGAAAAATTGTCCGCACAGGTGCGACGGTGGAGGAGTACCTTGCTTTCGAGAATGCCAGCGAAGAGCGCCATGAATTTCACAATGGAGATATTATTGCTATGCCCGGAAATACTGGTTATCACGAGCATTTAATGTTCAAGATTATGTTTGCAATCGGTAAGCACATTGCAGCACCTGAATATTGGATATTTGGGAGTAATTTAAAAACGATGATACCGACCTACAATCGCTATGTCTATCCTGACGTAACAATCGTGCGTGGCGAAGCGCAATATAATGACGCAGGAAAGCGAGAATTACTGAACCCGACCGTGATACTTGAGATACTTTCGCCAAGCACTGCTGAATTTGATTTGACCGATAAATTCGAGTACTACCGCAGCATTCCGTCGTTGGAAGAAGTCGCCTTTTTCGACCAGCAAAGACCGTCTGTGCGCCTGTTTCGCCGGAATGCACACGGACGCTGGGAAATCATTGAAATTGAAAACGGCGTGATCGAATTTGCCTCCGTGCAAGCAAATATCAGCCTTGCAGAGATTTACCCACCAAACCGCTAAAGATTTCGTTATGATGCAAGAACTCAACATATTGACCGAAGAACGCCGAGTAGTGCGCTCTGGTGCGACGGTGGAAGAATATATGGAATTTGAAAATACAACCGAAGAGCGCCACGAGTTTCATAATGGAGATATTATCACTATGCCCGGAGTACACCACAAACACGCAATTATCGTTGCAAATCTCGTAGGCTTTTTCTTCCCGCAGCTACGCGGGCGCGGGCGTATTTACAGCGAGATGCTGAAACTCAATATTCCCGCGTACAAAAAAATTGTCTATCCCGATGTGATGATAACGCTCGGCGAAGAAGAATTTGTGAACAATGATTCTATGCGCCTTCAAAACCCGATTGTTGTGATTGAAGTGCTGTCCAAAGGCACGGCAAAATATGACCAAACCGAGAAATTTGAGTATTATCGCAGTCTGCCATCGGTGCAAGAAATTGTGTTTATTCGCCAGCATGAACGTTTTGTGACGCTGTATCGCCGTCAAAATGGTGGTTGGATGATGCTGGATATGACCGATTCGGATGCGGTGTTGCACCTTGAATCAGTACAAGCGACAATTTCTCTGGATGACCTCTATGCTTGATACAATCTCGCTTTCAAGCGATATTTTTCTAAAAAATTGTGTGTGTTTTACCTTTTCTTTTTTGAATGACCATGAAAAATCCTACCGCTACTGCCAATCCCTCAAAAACCGCTTCAAACGGACATTCCACAAACGGGAATTCCGCTAATGGCAATGGTCATGCGCCGAAAAGCGCAGCCGTGCTTGAGCTAGAGGCATTATACGAAAAATGCAAGCAGCAACTTCACCATGAAACCGCACAAACACTTGCTTCGTGGCTATTGA
>JAAFHM010000089.1 GCA_013298375.1 Ignavibacteria bacterium
CGGGCTGCCCAAAAAGGTCGTGTTGGTCTGGCATGGTGGCAATGGGATAAAATGGTCGCATACCTAAGAGTTGCTGTCTAGTAGTTCATCAAATAAGTTTCGCAGTAATGCTTCGGGCAGACTCAGGATGAAGTTTTATGCGGTCTTCATCCTGAGCCTGCCGAAGGGTTTGTTAATCTGTATAATGTCTATTGTTTCTCATCACGCTCGAAGTCAGTCATCATGCGCCCCAAAACTTCATCTACACCGTATCAAATCAAGAAAGTCGCACTTTTAAGATGCTTCGGTCTAACCAACAATCAAGATTTTACCACCTCGCCCGGGTTGTTCTGCATGGACAACCGCCTTTGCAAAATCTTCCAAGGCGTATTGCGCATCAACCGTAACGTTCAGTTTTCCACTGGCAAAGAGCTTAATGAGCGTTGAAGCGGCTTTCTGTTGCGTGGCAGCATCGGTAGTTTTCATCCACTCGGTGAGCCAGAAGCCGCGCAGTGTCAGTTGTTTGAAGATAAGAATGCCGCTATTGACGGGGATATTTTCCAAACTCAGCATTCCATAAACCAGCATTGTTCCACCCCGTGTGAGGCTTTCCAGCGCTTCAGCACCTGCTTTTCCACCGATTGCCTCCAATGCCGCATTCGCGCCGCGCCCCGTGAGTTCTTTCACGCGCTGTTGTAAATGCTCTTTTGCCGTATTCACCACCGCCGATGCACCAAGTTTGAGCAAGTGTTCCGTGAAATCATCACGCCGCACAGTGCATAAAACCTTGATCCCCTGCTCTGCGGCAAGTTGCACAACAAGTTGGCTAAACGTCGAAGCGCCCGCCGTGAGCAAAAGCCAATCGCCCGCTTGCAAGCGACATTCGTGCAGCATCGCCCACGCTGTAAGTGGATTGACAAACATTTGCGCCCCGATTTCATCGCTCACCGCATCCGGCAAGGGAATAACCGTTGCTGCTTGAACGCAGACATACTCCTGCCAAGCGCCCTGCAAGGCGGTGAGCGCAATACGTGTTCCGGCAGGAAGTCTCGTTGCGTCAACACCTACGCCGTGTGCTTCAACAACACCCATTGCCTCGAAACCCGCGCCACAAGGCGGCTTGGGGCGAATGCCGTAGCCACCGCGAATAAAGGCAAGGTCGGAAGGATTGATGGAACGGACTTTGACGCGCACGAGGACTTCTCCTGCGGCGGGCGTGGGTTGGGGAATATCACGGAGGCTCAGTACCTCTGCTGGTTCACCGATGGTATCGAATTGTACAGCTTTCATGCACGATAGGGGAAATAAGTGTGGAAGGGGAGAAGGGCGCAAATGCGATACCTTCGGGACTTTATCGCTTCGGCACGGAAAAATACGATTTTTTAGGAAATTTTTACTATGTTTGTGCCTTTGTGTTTCTATTCTTATTGTACCCGAATACCACACAAGGGATATATCATCATGGCGGCAAAAGCAAAAAAGACCAAATATATTTTTATCACCGGCGGCGTTCTTTCCTCACTGGGAAAGGGCATTACATCGGCATCGCTGGGGCTTTTGCTCAAAGAGCGAGGGTTGTCGGTAACGATAATGAAATTCGACCCCTACATCAATGTTGACCCGGGAACGATGAACCCGTACCAACATGGCGAGGTCTATGTCACCGACGACGGCGCAGAAACTGACCTTGATTTGGGGCATTACGAGCGCTTTGTCCAAGCGCCTGTCACTCGCCAAAACAGCGTCAGCACTGGGCAGATTTATTTCGAGGTGATTCAGCGCGAGCGGCAAGGGAAGTATCTGGGCAAAACCGTCCAAGTTGTGCCGCACATCACCGATGAAATCAAGCGGCGTATGACGACTTACGACAAAAAATTCGACGTAGTGCTTATCGAACTCGGCGGCACAGTGGGCGATATTGAATCCATGCCGTTTCTGGAAGCCGCACGGCAACTCGGCTTGGAGCTAGGGCGCACGAACGCGCTCTTTATCCACCTCACCTACGTTCCCTTTATCAAATCGGCGGGTGAAGTTAAGACCAAGCCCACCCAACATTCCGTGCGAATGCTGATGGAATATGGCATACAGCCGGATATTCTGGTCTGCCGATGCGAAGAAGAATTAGAAAAAGACGTAAAAAACAAAATTGCCCTGTTTTGCAATGTCGAGGAAGATTCTGTTGTCCTAGCGCTAGATGCAGAAACGATTTACGAAGTCCCGATACTCTACGCCAAAGCAAAATTAGATGATGCCGTTGTGCGCAAACTCAATATTCAACGCACGTCCAAGCCGACGCTAACGGAGTGGTCGAAATTTGTCCAACGAGTCAAAAAGCCTAAGAACCAAGTAACCATCGGCTTTGTTGGGAAATATGTTCAACTGCAAGATGCATACAAAAGCATTTTAGAAGCACTTTCTCATGCCGGAGCTGTGAACAATACTCGTGTTCACGTCAAATACATTGACTCTGAAAAAATCACCTCGCATGAAGAAGCCGTCGCAGCACTTGCGGACACGCATGGAATCATCGTTGCGCCCGGTTTTGGTTCGCGGGGCATCGAAGGAAAAATTTGGGCAATTCAGCACGTCCGCGAAAACGGTATTCCTTTTTTTGGGATTTGTCTGGGAATGCAATGCGCCGTGATAGAATTTGCGCGGAATGTCTGCGGTCTCGCCAATGCAAATTCCGGCGAATTTAAAAAAGTAAAAAATAACGTTATTGACCTCATGCCCGACCAACGCGGAGTGACAAACAAAGGCGGAACCATGAGGCTTGGCTCGTATCCTTGCGTTCTGAAAGAAGGCACGAAGGCGTTTGAGTCCTACAAATCGCAAATCATACGCGAACGCCACCGCCATCGTTACGAATTTAACAATGAGTTCCGCGAAGAATTAGAATCAAACGGCTTGGTTATTAGCGGTGTTTCGCCCGATGCTCGGCTGGTGGAAATGATTGAACTGCCGAACCATCCTTGGTTTGTGGGCTGTCAATTCCACCCCGAATTTAAGTCCGTCGCCGTTGGCGGGCATCCGCTTTTTGTTCATTTTATCGGCGCATCTTTGGCGCATCAGGGCAAAAGCTAGTTTCGCCCTTGACGTGCGAATACTCCGTCCAAGAAGGATGCGAACGCAGTCCGCCCCTTCGCTACTCTGCGCATCAACAATGTACGCGCTTCATCGCTTCCTCTCCCTTTATGCGAACTTGCGTTCGCACTCCTATTTTTCGCTACAACCATGCTCAAACATAGTATTTTCTTATTTTTCCTCACCGCTTTGAGCGTTCTAGTTTCCTGTCGGAAGCCCGTGCGCGACATTGCAAAACTCGAAAAGGTTCAGTTTATGGATACCACCAAAACCGCATCAGGACTGCAATACGCAGAAATTCACGAAGGCACAGGCGCAAGCCCGAATCGCGGGCAGCGCGTCACCGTTCATTACACGGGCGTTCTGGAGAATGGCATAAAATTCGACTCTTCGGTTGACCGCGACGAACCATTTACTTTCAAACTCGGCGTGGGACAAGTGATTGAAGGCTGGGACGAAGGCGTAGCAACGATGAAAACGGGTGGAAAGCGCCGTTTGATTATTCCGAGCAATCTTGCCTACGGACCGCGTGGTATTGCGGGTGCAATTCCGCCGAATGCAACACTGATTTTTGATGTGGAACTTTTGAAAATTTCTGATTAACTTGCTTGAAGAGTTTTGTGGAGACCGATAGCACAACCGAAGCAAATACTTGCAGATTTTTTTGATGTTGCGAGAAAAATTATGAAGATGAATATTCCACCCGAAGCGCTTTTGAATCAACTGAGCGTTGCTGCCGAAGGGCTGCTCTATCCAAGCGAAACCGATGCGCCGCTTATCCCGTTTGCATGGGAGACGATGCGCGACTTTTCGATTGATAAGTTGCTGATTGCCACGCGACACGACCGTAATACTCCGGTGGACGGCATGGAAGCAAAAGATTTTTTTGAGCCTGTCACCCGCCTAGAAGAGTGGTTCGACGATAGCGAGATAGCTACTGCCAAGCGTTTTGAGCATCTCTACGACACATTGGACGACCTTCTCGAAGAAATTTCCGTCTATCGTGTCGGGGTTGTGAATATTAGCGTTTACGTTATCGGAAAAGCTGCTGGCGGCTATTTTGCTGGTATTTCGACCAAAGTTGTGGAAACCTAATCTCTTGTTTTAATGTTGCCTTAAATTCTCTTTTATCAATACGTTATCAAACAAAGGCGGTGCGATATGGGGCTAAAAGTTCTTCTTGCCTTTCCGTTCGCAATTATTCCAATGTTGCTATTTCTCTACGTTGTTCGCCGTTTGGATAAATACGACCCGGAACCCTTGTGGCTGATGTCATTTCACTTCCTCTGGGGAGCGCTGATAGCAGTGAGTGGTGCGGCGCTTATGAACGGGCAGGTAATGGAATGGTTTGGTGTTACGGGGCTAACATTGCAAACCGCCACTAAAGAAAAGGCGGTTTTGCTTGTTCTGGCTGTTGCGGTGATTGGTCCGATTCTTGAGGAGCTACTGAAGGCATCCGTTTTTGGTATTAGTGTTGGTGTACGAGAGTTTAACAACGTTACCGACGGAATTGTGTATGGTTCGGCAGTTGGTTTTGGCTTTGCCGCATCGGAAAATCTCGTCTATTTCATCCAAAACGCTATGGCGGATGAAGGCTGGGTGCAGCTTGTAATCTATCGCACGTTTTTCTCGGCAATTATGCACGCGCTGTCGTCGGCGATATTTGCAGCGTTTCTTGGTTATGGGCGCTTCAAATATGGTGATATTCCCAAACACTTAGCCTTTTACGGTATCGTTCCCGCAATCCTCCTCCATATGGGCTGGAACTACTTTATTTTCTCAACCTCCTACGGTCTGAATGTGTTTGGATTTATTATTGTTATCGTTGCTTTTGCGGGTATGTGTTATGCTTTTGCACGGTCAATGAAGTACGAGCATATTTTCATCCGCGAGGAGCTTTCCGAAGAAGCCAAAGCGGGCAATATCCCCGAAGCATACATTGAATTGCCCTTCCGCGACCACGAAACTGCCGATGAATACATGGTTGCGCTGATATGTTCACAAATTGCTTTCGAGCGTATAACGAACCGTCAGTTGCGTACACCGCATCAAATAGAGCGATCGAATAGAGTTCTTGCGGCGCTTCGGCAGAAAATCAAGTCGCTGCCGCCTTTACCGGGTACATAAATTTCGCCGATATTATTGAGATGTAGTCTATCGCTCTGGTTGAGAAACAGGTAGCAGTAGGCTACATCTTTTGTTTTTAGCCTGATTCTACCTGATATATTCCTTCCCCTAACCGCTATGACACTTGCCGAAAAAATCCACGCCGCCCAGACCGTGCGCAATATTCCACCGGAATCCTACACGCTGCCATACCGCTCCATTGCTGAACTTCTCGCATACCAAGAGCGAGTGAATGCCGAGAAAACCTTCATTATTTATTATGACGAAGCGAATAACCGCACACAACAGCGCTATGGGGAGTTTATTCATCTGGTGCGCACGGCAGCAGCACTCATGCGCTCACTTGGCTTGCAGCCCGGAGACCGCATTGCGACTGCCGCTCACAATCATCCCGATACCATCGCACAGTACTTTGCCGCATGGCTTCTGGGCTTATGCGTTGTGCCACTGAATATGAGTGAGGATGACGAGCGTTTGCGCTATATCCTTGCCAATTCTCAAGCAAAAACGCTCTTTTGCCGTGAGGAGTATCGTGAAAGAATGTTGGGGCTTATGCCTGCCGAAACAGCACTGGTGCGGGTTTTTGATAACACGGCGACCGAAGGCGGTCTGCATCACCAGGCTGAAGCATTGCCGCCGTATATTCCCGACGGAAGTGCTTCGCAGCTTGATGATGAGTGCTTTATCGTGTACACAAGCGGTACAACAGGGCATCCGAAGGGCGTTGTGCTGACGCAGCGCAATATTCTCGCGGATTCGGAGGCGATTGCCGCATGGCACGGCATCAATACGGAAACCGTGATGATGTGTGTGCTGCCCGTGCATCACGTCAACGGAACGATTGTCACCCACACAACCCCGATGCTTACTGGTGCGACAACGGTTTTGCAGCGAAAATTTCAGACTGAGTATTTTTTTCCTCGTATTCAAGCCGAAGGTGTGCATATCGTATCGGTCGTGCCGACGCTCCTCGCCTTTCTTTTGGAGGCAAACAAAATCGCTCCTCTCCAAGCGGTGCCAGAGACATTGCGGTATTGTATTTGTGGCGCAGGACCTCTTACCTGTTCGCTTGCAGAGCAGTTCGAGACGACCTTCGGCGTGAGGATTTTGCACGGCTACGGGCTTTCGGAAACGACGTGTTATTCGTGCTATTTGCCGGTAAACTTGAGTGCGGAGGCGCACCGCCACTGGATGCAAGACTATGGTTTCCCCAGTATCGGCGTGGCGATTGCTGCCAACGACATGGCAATCCATGACGAACACGGCATAGCGCTTGGTGCAATGGAGCGTGGTGAAATCGTCATTCGCGGAGCAAATGTGATGCGGGAGTATTTCCAAAATCCCGAAGCAAACGAGAAAACCTTTGCTTACGGCTGGTTTCGGAGCGGCGACGAGGGATTTTTCGACCGCGATGCCGATGGCAGGGAATATTTTTTTATTACCGGGCGGCTCAAAGAGCTGATTATACGTGGCGGCGTGAACCTTGCACCGTTGGAAATTGATGAAGTTCTTGCCCGTGCGCCGGGCGTGAAAGCCGGAATTTGTGTGGGATTTGAAAACGATTTTTACGGCGAAGAGGTCGGTGCGCTCGTTATTCCTGAGTCCCCCGACATCAGCAAAGAAGCTATTTTGGAGCATTGTCTCGCTGCCATGCCGTTTAGCAAAGCGCCGAAAGTGGTCGTTTTTGCTGATGCGCTTCCGGTTACTTCGACAGGGAAATATCAGCGCAATAGCGTTAAACACCTGTTTGCAGCTTGGAAAACAGCACAGTTTCGGAAATGAGAAGTGCCGTATTTATTTGCCCGATTATGTACCGCTTTTTGCTTTTTTCACTTTTTACTGTTTCGATGAAATACCGCTTGTTTCCTCGCCTTGCGCTGTGTTGTTGCTTTATCGCGTATTCTTACTCGCGTCTTTTTGCTCAGGTTGAACACGTTCCTGTGGCGCATCCCATCTATGATTTCCTCATGCACAGCGAAGCGCGGGGCATTTTCTCGAATTTCTCTTCGACGACGCTACCGCTCCAGCGAAAAGAAATCATTGCTGCGCTTGAAGCCATGCGCCGCCGCGATACGCTCCTTTCGGAATCTGAGAAAAATATGCTTGGGAATTTCGAGCGGGAATTTCGTATTGTTGCCGCACCTCGTGTTGTTGTTCTGCCGTCGCCGAGCGATTCTATCTCGCTATTTTCACCGCGCTTGTTTTCGCAAGACGAAAAATTTCTCCTGTTTTACACCTCGCCCGGAGTGACGGTGAGCATTACGCCACTCTTGTCTGCGGAGGTGCGAACAAATTTTGGTAGCGGAGACCGCGCTCTGCTTGCCACCTACGGAGGACGCATCGGCGGAACGATTGATAGTGCAGTCGGATTCCTTTTACAAGGCACAAGTACAGGCGTGTTTGTGGGCGATACGACGTTTTTGAAGCAAGACCCGCAACTCTGGAAAAATCCTACGCTTCGGCTCTACAACGCTGGTTTCGTTAATTTCTCAGAATCGCACGTCCGATACGATAATCGCTGGTTTTATGCGGGTGTGGGGCGCGAAACGCGGCTTATTGGGTCGGGATATTTAACGCGGAGCATCATGTCGGACAATAGCATTGCTGCCGATGCGTTCATGCTTGGCGCTCGATTTCCGGCAAATAACCCTGCTTCAGAAACAGGCTTTGAATACCGTTTTGTGCATTTTAGCCTTCTCGCAGAGCCGTTTGACACGCGAGGCAATATCAATCCGCTTGCAAGAGGCGCGGGAACATTTGTGCCGCCGAAATTTATGGCATTTCACCGCGCAGCATTCCGAAGCGGGTGGGGCGAGGTGGGCGTGTGGGAATCCATCATGTACAGCAATCGCGCTATGGAACTTGCCTATATGACTCCATTCACCTTTCTCAAAGGCGCAAGCGACAACCTCCGTGACCGCGATAACGGCGCTCTTGGCGTTGACGCAACGGTGCGCCCGTTTCCGGGTGTGCAGTTGAAAGGAAATTTTATGCTGGACGATATTGAATTTGGAAAACTCGGCAAAGACAGTGCGGGGCGATTTTGGTGGCAAAATAAAATCGCGTGGAATCTCGGCATTATGCTGTCTCCAAGCGCTCTCCCATTTGATGCCACGCTGGAATACGCAATGGTTACGCCCTACACCTACACGCACTTCGATCGCCAAAATGCCATGACGCAAGATGGAATACTGCTTACGGGCAATCTTCCTCCGAATGCCGATGAAATCAAGGCACAAATTCGTTGGTTCTGGGGCGGGCGTTATCCATTGGCGCTTACCGCCGCTTACCGCCGACATGGGCGCAACACCTACGATGCGCAGGGCAGATTGCTAGAAAATTACGGCGGTGATGTGGTGTACAGTCCTCGGCGCGACACGGCGACCAATGATTACACCGACCGCACATCGGTCATTTTTCTCGAAGGAGACCGCGAAGACCGCTTCACGCTGACGCTTTCAGGCGGTTGGGAGATTATTCGCAATGTGAATATGCAGTGGGTTTATCGTTTTACGGCTATCCAAACGATGCAGGCGCAGACAAGGTTTTCGCCGCATTTTGTCGGTATTACGATTCGCGTGGAGGATTTTTAAGCGCGGGCAAAATTAACACAGGGTAATCACGTCATAGTGGAAGAACGATGCGCGGAGCGATGGCAGACCACGCCGAAAGCGCTCACCACCACCACCACCAACAATTCATCTTCATTCCACACGACGTATGATTACTCTTGCCGTTGTTTACCATAGCGGATTCGGACACACCCGCAAACTTGCCGAATCGGTTGCCGATGGCGCACGAAGCCTTGCCGAAACGACCGTTCACCTCATTCCTGCCGAAGATGCGGATATAGCATGGGATATTCTGAATGCGAGCGATGCAATGATTTTTGGTTCACCAACCTACATGGGCGCTGTTACGGCGGGATTCAAGGAGTTTATGGATAAAAGCGGCAAACTTTGGTTGAAACACCAATGGAAAGACAAAATCGCTGCCGGATTCACCACATCAGGGAGTTTTAATGGCGACAAACTCGCCGTTTTACAGCAATTAGCAGGCTTTGCGGCACAGCATGGGATGATTTGGGTAAGTCTTGGTTTAAAGCCCTTCGACAGCCCCGAAGGCGAAAGCAGCCCACAGGCTTTGAACCGCTTGGGGAGCTATCTTGGCGCAATGGCACGGTCGGTTAATGATAGTCCGGAAGTCACGCCTCCACAAGGCGACCTTGACACGGCGTATTTTCTCGGACGGCGCGTTGCCGAGCTTACGGCGCGATTTCATGCGGGGCGGTAAGAGTCAGTAAATTGGCATTTATGCGCCCGTGAGTGTGTCTATCTGAGGAGTTGCTTTTTTAGACGTGACCAATTACCCTCATCACGCATTCCAATATTGCCTATCCAAACTCCGATACTGAATTGCCTCGCTGATATGCTGCGGCAAGATATTGTCGCGGTCGGCGAGGTCAGCAATCGTGCGGGCGACCTTCAAAATTCGGTCAAATGCCCGCGCCGAAAAGCCCATGACCGTCATGGCTTTTTTCATCAATACTTCGCCTTCTGCATCCAAAACGCAGTATTTGCGCAGGTCTTGAGAACTCATATCCGCGTTTTTGTGAATGCCTTTGCGCCGCGCAAAACGGCGCTTTTGAATGTCTCGCGCCCGCACAACCCGCTCTCGTACTTGGTCGGAGGTTTCGCCTTGCTTCACCGACGAGAGTTCGTCGTACTTCACGGGCGTAACGTCCACGTGAATATCAATGCGGTCGAGAAGGGGTCCCGAAATTTTTGCCATGTACTTTTGAATCTGCTGCGGAGAGCATGAACACTCGTGTTGCGGGTTGCCAAAGTTTCCGCAAGGACAAGGATTCATGGAGCAGACGAGCATGAAATTTGCGGGATATTCAATCGTTTGCTTGGTGCGCGAAATCGTGACGTGTCTGTCTTCAAGCGGTTGGCGCAAGACTTCCAGCACATTGCGGGCAAATTCGGGCAGTTCGTCCATAAACAGCACGCCATGATGCGCCAGCGAAATCTCTCCCGGACGCGCCACGCCTACGCCGCCGCCCACGAGCGCCGCATCCGATATGGTGTGGTGCGGTGCGCGAAAAGGGCGCACGGTAATGAGTGCTTCGCTTTCGGGCAGCAACCCAACGACGGAATGAATCTTCGTGGTTTCAAGCGCCTCGTCGAGCGTGAGCGGTGGCAAAATTGTCGGGAGGCGTTTGGCAATCATCGTTTTGCCGCTTCCGGGCGCACCGACCATAATCGCATTGTGTCCGCCTGCTGCCGCTACTTCCAGTGCGCGTTTCGCATTTTCCTGCCCTTTCACGTCGTTCCAATCCACCGAATACGTTTCTTTGCGGGTAAAGAGCGTTGCGGGGTCAATGAAGCGAGGTTTGATGCCATTTTCACCATTGAGATATTCTATGGTTTCGCGCAACGATTTCACGGGAATAATCTCCACGCCGCTCACCACGGCTGCTTCATCGGCGTTTTGTGCCGGCAGAATCACTCGCAACAGCCCCTCGTTTTTTGCGGTAATCGCAATCGGCAGCGCTCCATGAACGGGGCGCAATGTGCCGTCTAGGGCAAGCTCGCCCAGAATCAAAGTTTTCTCAAGGTCTTGATTGCTCACAATTCCGATAGCCCGCAAAATCCCCACTGCTATCGGCAAGTCAAAGGCACTACCTTCTTTGCGGATGTCCGCCGGGGCAAGGTTTACTGTGATTTTTTTTCCCGGAAAAATGAAGTGGGAATTTTTAATAGCCGCCGACACACGCTCCCGCGACTCCTTCACGGCAGAATCCGGCAATCCCACGACAACAAATGCGGGCAAAGCATTTTCTAAATGTGTTTCGATTTCAACGAGAAATGCCCCAACGCCAAGCGTGGATGCGGTTCGGAGCCGTGAGAACATGACAACAAGGTTGAGTGAATGAGAAATACTCTGCTTATAGCGGCAAATCTACACATTTTCCCCTATATTTTTCTGTACAATTCTTTAGCGCATGATTCTCACGTGGGTGGCGGCGCAAGCGTCATCAAACATACTCTTTTGCCAGACGCACGATAGTTTCTTGTGCTTCAGCAAAACTCATTGCGCTGGTGCGGCATCCGGCAGCATTGGTATGACCACCTCCGCCAAAATGTGCGGCGATTTTATTCACTGGAATTGTTCCTTTGGAGCGCAGCGACATCTTGATTTCATCGGGCAGTTCCACCACAATCGCCCCCATTTTTACGCCCTGCAAACCAAGCGTTTGCTCAACAAAACCTTCGATATGGTCAATGTTCGTGCCTGTCTCCCGCATCATTGCTTGACTGACAAGCATTAGGCACAATCGTCCATCGTGGAACGTTTGCATTGTCGAAAGCGTTCTGCCCAGCAATAGAGCGCGATTCATCGGGTTTTGGTTAAAAACATTGTCAAAAACCGCGTAAGGTTCTACGCCAATCTCAATCAAACGAGCAATGATGCGGTGGACATCCGCCGTTGTGCGCGGGAAGCGGAAATTTCCCGTATCGGTCATAATGCCCGTATAAAGCGCTTCAGCAAGTGCGGGCGTACAGTACGTTTTCCCGTCGCGTTTCTCCAAATGAGCCAGAAAGCGGTATATCAGCTCGGCGGTCGAACAGGCTTCAGTATCAATCGCATAGGCGGCGGCAAATTCTACGGGTGCTTGGTGATGGTCAATCACGGCTTTTACTGCCGGAGAGCGCATGATTGCTTCTTCCATGCCGCGCATCCGTGCCGGGCTGTTGCCGTCTAGCACAAAAATTACTTCTACACCCGCCAACAGCGCGGTATCGCGGTCGGCATCAAAGACGCGGATTTCCTTGCTTCCTTCGAGGTAATAAAAATTATCCGGCACGTGGCTGGGATTGACAAGATGAACGGTTTTGCCAAGTTGCCGCAAAAGGTGCGTGAATCCGAGTTGCGAACCAAGCGAGTCACCGTCGGAATTGACGTGCGTGACGATGCAGAAGGAATGATGCTGCCGAATGATAGCAAGGCAAGCATTGAAGCCGTCTTCAAACGAAGGGATGTGGGCAAGCGGGGCGAAAGTGAATGATTGCATAATGGCGATACTGGTAAAAAAGTATGTGACAAGCGCTACAAAAATACGTCGCCCATTCATACAAGACAAATCAAACGAAAATTCCTAGTTTTTGCTATCTTGGGCAAACTCGTTCCTTATTCGCCCTACTCTCGCGTATCTATGCCGTCCGAAACCGCGCATTCATCCCGCAACGATATTTTGCATGGCGCAATTACGCCAACGCTTTGGTCGTTCACAACACCGCTCGTTTTTAGCTTTTTGATGACGATTATTTATTCGTGGATTGATACTTACTTCGTCAGTCATCTGGGAGCAGCAGCGATAGCTGCCGTCGGGCTTTCGGAGCAGTTTTATTATTTCACCTATACCGCAGCAAGCGGCTTCACTATTGGCACAGGAACAATTATTGCGCGTCGCGTTGGCGAAGGCAATGAACGCGAGGCGGAGACTGTTGCCGTGCAGGGCTTGGCGGGTGCGCTGGTGGTTTCAATGGCGATTATGCTGGTGATGCAAGTTCTTGTGCCGTTTGCCCTGCCGAGGTTCGGCGTACAGGGGCAAACGCTGGAATATGCGCGGGAGTATTTGCCAACGCTGCTTGCGGGCTTGCCGTT
>JAAFHM010000593.1 GCA_013298375.1 Ignavibacteria bacterium
CTGCCCGTGAAAATTTCCACCTTCAAGGTGGAAGCCGTGTCCGGGATTTTCCTCGTCGGGGAAAATAAGCGGGTTGTCCGTTGCGGCGTTAATTTCTTTTTCAATCACCGACAAGACATAGCCGATAGCATCCCGTGAAGCCCCATGTACTTGCGGCATACAACGCAGCGAGTAGGCATCTTGCACACGGTTGTCCACTGCCGCGTCGCGGTGCGACTCGCGTATTTGGCTGCCGTGCATGAGTTCTCGGAGATTCTTTGCGGATTGTAGCTGCCCGGAAAAACCGCGCACTTTGTGTAAACGCTCATCAAATGCGGTGTCTGTGCCGCGCAACGCCTCCGTTGTGAGCGCTCCGGCAATATCCGCTATTTCCGCCAGACGCAGCGCCTTATGCAGCGAAAGCGCACCAAAAGCACACATCATTTGCGTTCCGTTAATCATCGCCAAACCCTCTTTTGCTTGAAGGCGAATCGGCATGATACCATGCAATTGCAAGACCTCTAGCGATGGCTTTACACTGCCATCCGCCATGAGAATACGTCCCTTGCCGATAGCAGCCAAAGCAATATGCGAGAGCTGCACCAAATCACCGCTACTGCCCACCGAGCCTTGCTCCGGCACAGCCGGAATAATGTCCGCGTTGAGCATAGCAACAAGCGTTTCCAGCGTTTGAAGGCGAATACCGGAATATCCCTTCGCAAGAGCATTGATGCGCAGCACAAGCATCGCACGCACAAAAGGACGTGGAAGCCACGCGCCCGCGCCAACACTGTGGGAAAGGATGAGATTTTCCTGCAACTGCTCTAAATCTTCGTGCGAAATGCGCACATTGGCAAATTCGCCAAAGCCCGTTGTTACGCCATAAACAGGTTCATCCGACTCTACCCACTGCTCGACAATGGCACGTGAGCGCTGGATAGCATTCTTAGCATCCGCGCTAAGTTCCACGCGGTGTTCGGATGACTCGGCAATTGCCGCCACATCTTGCAATGTCAAAGAATTTCCATCAAGAAAAATTGTCATGGTCGTTGTTAGAATCAGCGTTTTTGAGAACTGCCATTTTTGGGGGCGGCGGGGTATACTTAGGACCGCAAGCGAAATAACTCGTAATGCCAATTAAAAGTTAAAAATCAGAGCAATCAAAGCGGCAGCCATTCTGCCAAGGGTATGAATAATCAAGCCTTTTGTAGAACGGACTTTGGAAGCAGATTCGATGGCAGTTTTCTGCTGAAGCCAGTTGAACCATGATTCAATTGGTTGCCTCATCCGCGAGATCGAGGTATTGCGCAAACGCTCATCGGTTGGTAAGATAGGCTGTCCTTTGACGCGGGGCTTTACCGCCCATATGGTGGTTTGCTCTTTGGCACATTGCTCATCAAGGTCGTGATAAAAGTATGCTCTGTCGCCATAAACATCAGCATGGGTGAGTTCGTCTATTTGTCGGCGTAAACTCTGAACATCATGCTCGGAGGCAGACGAAAGTTCGCAGGCAAAGAGCCGAGGTAAGCAATGATGTCCTTTGGCAACAATGGCATGAAGTTTTATACCATGATACCACAGGTTTTTGCTTGGACAATACCCCTTATCGGCAACTTCTCTGGCAACCCGTGCACCATCCGAACGCGAGGCACGAGCAAGAATAATGGGCATGGAATCGATCATATAGACATCCGGCATGATGGTTGACCAGCTCAGATAGTGTTCACAGATTTCCAGGAGTGCCGGTAAAAGTGGTGACAAGACACCGAGACGATGATTGTACGCCTCGTACCCGGGCAAGAGTGGAAACCATGAGAGCCAGTGTTCTTCAATGTATTTGTGTAGAAGTTTGACGGTAAAACGACGCTCAATGATGCCAAACAAATAGATTGTCAAGACTTCTTGATCTGTAAAAGCTGGTCGATTGTTATTGCTGTACCGTTCTATCATGGGTGAAAGCGTTGGAAAATGGTCGCAAACAAACAGATAAACATGAATTAGACGCTCTTCGATGATCATGGATTGCTCCGATAGGTGTGGAAAGAAAGTGGTATTTCTTCTATCACGATTATCGGGGCATTCCAGTTTTAACTTTTAATTGGCATTTTTAATTGTAAGTTGTGCAGAGAGAAAACTAAAAAAAGGCTTAACGACAGGAAAATGACAGCACCCAACATAGTATTGTGGCAAATGGGGGCAGAAGGAAGTAATTGAACAATAGTAATTCTATGAAACTTTTGTGCTAAATTTGAACAGAAGTGCCTTGAATTCCCCCACTTCGGCAATACCTGTCCGTTAGCAGAAATGCTTCCAAAATTTTCAAACCACTGCATACTTCTGCGGTGTAACCGTGTAGCTGTGGGGGTAGTTGGAGAGGGCGGCGTTGTGAAAGCAGTGGTTAGATGATTGATTACTCGTTTTCTTGAGCTTTCAAAAGCGAGTGCAGTTTCTTGTTGAAAGCATCAGTCATTGTGCCAAGCGGAGCAAAAAACCGAGCATCAAATTCCTCCACAATTTTTACTGCTTTTTTGACTAATTTTTTCCCTTCAGACGTCAGCAGAATGGTCTTGGCGCGAGTATCGGTCGGGTGTTCCTGACGCGAAATCAAGCCTTTTGTCTGCAAGGTGCGCAAAACGGTCGAAGTTGTCATGGGGTCAATGTTTGCATGAGCCGATAACTCAATTTGCGTAACAGAATCTTTCTCACCGGAAAGCCACAAAATGCTCGCAAGCAGCACAAACTGGGCGTGGGTGAGGTCGTATTTTTCTAATGCCTTCTTAATTTCTCGTTGCCAAAGATTGGTTACTTGCCACAGAAGAAAGCCTGTGCTGTCGTTTTTATCGGAAAATTGAAAATCAGATGTTGCCATGCGCGTATTCCATTTCTGCAAGGGTAACGAGGCTGCGCACTGCGCCCGGAAGACCATGAGCAATATTTTTTCCGATGATTTTAGAAAATAGCCACGTCATCAAACCTTGCATCACGACTGTATGCGTTAACACTAGCCCCTCGTCTGTTTCTGTCATTGTGAGATGCCCCCTCTTTTTTGGACAGGTAGCATAGATAATATTTTGTGCTATTTTAGTCAAAAAATCTCGGATGAACCATGGCAAAAACCCGAACATCGCATAGCGCATCATTCAAAGCGAAAGTAG
>JAAFHM010000218.1 GCA_013298375.1 Ignavibacteria bacterium
GTTCCCAACGCTGCACCGACTTGATAGTTACGCCAAGAAAGTCGGCTACTTCTCGGCTAGTCAGTGTGTCTTTCATTTCCCCAATATACATTATTGGGTAGTATTTTCCAACTCTAAGTCTTCTCCGCTAAATCGTATGCCCGCCATCAACTGTATAAACACCGCCGGTGCAGTAAGCACCAGCATCGGAAGCGAGGAATAGCGCCAACGCTGCTACTTCTTCCGCAGAGCCGATACGCCCTAGGGGAACGGAATTGAGCATATATCCCAAATGCTTTTCATTATCCCAAATTGCTTGGCTAAATTTTGTTTTGATTAAGCCCGGACAAATAGCATTGGCGCGAATGTTGTCTTTGCCCCATTCCTCCGCCATTGTTTTGGTGAGCATGATAAGCGCTGCTTTGCTCACGCTATAAATCCCCAATCCCGGTTCAGGGCTTATCCCGCCGACACTGCTAATGTTTATTACTGCGCCGCCGCCTTGCTTTGCCATAATCGGGTGAATGAGTTTGCCAAGTTCAAACGGTCCCTTCACATTGACTTCCATAATTTTATTGAAGGCATCTTCGCTACATTTCGTCATGGATCCAAAAACAGGATTTGCCGCCGCATTATTGACGACAATATCAATCCGCCCGTACTGCTCCATCGTGCGCTGGACAAGATTCTGCAAATCCGCCACACTACCTGCATGAGCGGCTACGGGTAGTGCATCAAAGCCCTTTGCCTTAAATTCCTGTGCAACCTCGTCCACCGCTTCTTGCTTGCGACTACTCAAAACGACCTTTGCACCATGCTCGGCAAGTCCAAACGCAATCGCTTCGCCAATACCTTTGCTTGCGCCGGTAATTACGGCAACTTTGCCTGTTACATCAAATTTTGCTTTTACGGAATCCATAGTGTTATGGCGAATAAGAAATGATGAAGGATGGAGTTTTGGAACATGAAATAAAAAAGCGGCTTACGGCAAATCCGCCGCAATATACATCATCACCGCAATCGCCGCCGCGCATTTGTTCAAGTCGAGTGGGTCTATTTTGTCAGGTGTATCGGCGTGGGTGTGGTGGAACCAAAAATATTTTGAGCCTTCTACTTCGATATTCATTTGTGGAACACTTTGTGCGATAAGTGGGGAAATATCGGCTCCGCCACCGCCAACTTTCACGTTTGCCGATTGTACTGGATGGAGCAGTGTTGCGGCGGCGCGATAGGTCTTGTAGAGTTCGGGCGCACCTGTAAAAGCAAAACCTTCGGGCGCAAAAATTCCACCATCGGACTCAAACGCCAAAATATGCTTCTCGTTTTGATGGCGATTCGCGTACTCTGCACCGCCCCGCAAGCCATTTTCTTCGTTTGTCCAGAGCGCAAGGCGAAGGGTGCGGCGTGGACGCAACCCAAGTTCCTTTAAGATTTGCAGCGCCTTCCACGTCGCGTAGCAACCGCCTGCGTCGTCCAGCGCTCCAGTGCCAACGTCCCATGAGTCAATGTGTCCGCCCATCACAACGATTTCTTCAGGCTTTTCGCGCCCTTTCAACTCGGCAATAACATTTCGTGAAACCGCATCCGGTAAAGTCTGGGCGTTCATCGTGAGGCACACTTTCACTTTTTCACCGCGCTCGGTCATGCGGGCAATAATATCGGCATCTTCTGTCGAAAGAGCGGCATGAGGAATTTTGACAATGCTATCTTGGTAGCGCATTCCGCCCGTGTGGGGCGACCGCATGGAATACGATGCCACAGAGCGCACCAAACTTGCCACCGCGCCAACCTCAGCCGCCCGAACAGCCCCTTCGGAACGATAACGCACGGTTGCACGATATTGCGTGAACGGGGCGTTGAAGAGGACGATTTTTCCTTTTGCTTCGGCAGCGCGGCGAGTCAGTTCCGCGAAATCGCGCACCACCAATACCTCCGACGTAATGCCGCCCGGAGGCGTTGCAACGCTGCCACCCAAGCCCAGCATGGACATTGTGTACGGGCGTGGGCTGACCATCACACAAGATTCCTCTCCACGCACCCAAGCGGGAACTTTCACGTCTTCGCCGCGCACGTTTTCGTGTCCGTCGGCTTTCATGGTTTGCAAAAGCCAATCTATCGCCCGTTCAAGCCCCGGCGATCCCGAGAAGCGTGAACCAAAGGTATCGCACATATACTGCAAGCGCGTATAAGCAAGGCTGTCCTTCAAAGCGTGTTGGATGATACGTTTTGCGGCTTCGCCGTATGTTTTCTGCATAAATGCTGAATCGAGTTGAGCGATATTAGCGTAAGGAAGCGGTGCAGAGGCGGTACTGGATGGCTCAAAAACAGGTGTTCCGGCAGGAGTCAAAATCGGCTGCCCGCCCGGGGTCAGCATCGGTTTACGGGTTTGTTGAGCAAAAGAACAGAAACTATTCCCCAGTATCAAAGTGATAACAACAACATAAAGGCGCATACAAAATCAGAAAAGAGATGAAGGTCGTCGTGCGTGGATTGCAGAAAAATTAGCCAATTCCCCCGTCATAATCAAAATATTTAGAACAATTGTCCGCAAGCATTCCCCCATGCTGCTGTTCCACAATGATTCAGATGAGACACATTTTCTCAGTCTGAAACATTCTGAAACAGGCGAATTGCAAAAACGGTTATGGCGTTAAAGCGTTACACAGTAAAATTTTAACCACTGTCGCATTTTTTGGCACAACCTTTGAAATAGAACTCTTCACACAAGGCATATAGCACTAAAGAGTTCCAAATCCTCTCACAATGCCTTCTGGGCTTTCGTTCTTTTTATCGGTAGTTGACCGAATCGTTTCGTCTCTCTTCGGCATCGTTGTTTATAGCGTCTCCCCTCTCCAACGATGCACGGTTTTCAGAGGGTTCGCGGCTTCTTTTGGAGATAATTTCCCCTCCCCTGCACACTCTCACGAAGTTGCCAGCGAACCCACCTGAATACCGCTTCTCAACAAGAAACTTTCGACTCCTACGCCCGAACAGTGTATGTTCTAACTAACCCTGCATCAAACAAACCCTCCCATACACTGTTCGGGCGTTATTTTTTTTATCCCTTTCTCAAGTGTAATATTGGGGAACGAACTGCGTTCGCGCTCCTGTTGGATGGGGCAGTTTTACGCGCTTCATATTTTATCTTTCGTAACTGGTCCGGTATGTCGTTCCGTCCTACGCTTTCCTAGGCGTAGAACGGATTTCCCGGAACTACTCCAACAGGAACAGTACCGGGCAAACCGTACTACGGCAGCGCTCTTTCACTCCTCAGCCGTAGCACGGGAAAGACACCTGACCAGTTACTATCTTTCATCCTTTCTCGCCTAAATGCTATTTTGCCTAGGCAGCTACTCTTTTCTTTCACGATGATGCCGATAGGTTGCCAATGGCGAGGGAGATCGAGAGATATTTGCCCACTTTAATCACATTTCTGATTCATCCAATCATGTACTGACTGTGCAAAGCGCTCCGGTGCGCCTTCGCTGGTGCGGAGATAAAGCGACGGCTCAATCAATTCCAACTCCATGAGGGCAAATTCCTCCGGCTTGCCGTCGTCCGAAAGCCGCACGACATCTACTCTGGCGTACATTGGCGTACCGAAGCCGAGAGTTTTGAGCGCGTGCATCACTTTGTCCGTGCCTTCCCGCAGTGCGGCGTAATGCGGCGTGGCGCTTGGCTTTGCCTCGCGGATGTCGCCACCATGCTCTTCTTGCACACGAAAATCGCCACTTGCAGGGGTTTTGATAATTGCATGGCTAAATTTGCCGTTGAAATAAAACACCGAATACTCACCTTCGCTGACGACAGCTTGGAGAAAGGGCTGCACCATGTAGGCGCGTGTACGAAAGACCTCGCGCAGCGTCGGCAAGATCTCTTCGGCGTTATCTTGACGAATCGGATACGTGTGGTCAGCGTTGGCGCTAATAGTAGGTTTGACGATGAGAGTATCCATGCCGAGTGCTTCAAACCATGATTCAACGGGCATTTCCGAACCGGCTTCGCCCCAAAGTGTTGGTACGATTTTTACGCCAACACGTTCAAGGTCGCGTAAATACGTTTTGTCCATATTCCAACGCACTATTTTCAAAGGATTTTGCAGAATCGTACCGCTTTTAACGATGCGCTCCAATGTTGCCAGAAACGCCGTTGGGTCTTGCTGATAATCCCAAGGAGTGCGGATAAGCACGAGATTGTAAGCGCTCCAATCGGTGTTTTCGCTTCTCCACGAAACGGGATGAATTTCCCAGCCAAGTGCCTGAAAATGTGGGTAGGCGAGTTCGTCGTCAATGACGAAATCAGCGCTATTGTCCATGGTGAGTGAAGCGATTTTGAGCATTGGATTAGGCATGGCTTATTTCCTTGGTTGGTTCTTTTTGTTCAAAGGTGCGTGTTTGCAAATACCACTCCACAACGCTCGTGATACCTTCACGGAGTTCGATTTTGTGCCGCCAGCCGAGGTGATGCAATTTCCCGACATCCATGAGTTTACGCGGTGTGCCGTCGGGTTTAGTGCTGTCCCACGTGATAGTGCCGCTGTAGCCGACAATCTCCGCAATTAACTCGGTAAGCGCTTTAATGCTGATTTCCTGCCCCGTGCCAATGTTCAAAAACTCGCGTCCGTCGTAGTTCTGCATCAGAAAAATCATCGCATCGGCGGCATCGTGAGAATGGAGAAATTCGCGCAGTGGCGAACCCGTTCCCCATGCGATAACTTCTGGCGCGGACGACTCTTTTGCTTCGATAAACTTGCGGATAAGCGCCGGAAGCACGTGGGAGGTCTGCAAATCAAAGTTGTCGTTTGGACCATACAAATTCGTCGGCATACAGGAAATTGCTTGAAAGCCGTATTGGTCGCGGAGCGCCTCGCAGAGCTTGATTCCGGCGATTTTGGCAATCGCATACGGCTCATTCGTCGGCTCCAAAGGACCCGTCAGCAGAGCATCCTCGTGAAGCGGCTGCGGTGCGAGTTTGGGGTAAATACAGGAACTCCCCAAAAACAGCAATTTTGTTGCTCCGAAGCGGTATGCAGAATGGATAATATTATTTTGAATCGCCAAATTTTCGTAGAGGAAATCGGCGCGATAGGTGTTGTTAGCATAAATTCCTCCAACTTTTGCCGCAGCGTCGAAGACATATTCAGGGCGCTCCTGCTCGAAAAAGCGCTCTACATCGGCTTGGCGACGCAAATCCAATTCCTTGGAAGTGCGGGTGATGATATTCGTATAGCCCTGTTCGCGGAGCCTTTGAACAATTGCCGAGCCAACTAAGCCGCGATGTCCGGCAACGTAGATTGAATTGGTGTGGGTCATAAATGGCGTTAATTCTCAATATAAAATCCGTACTCGAATGGTGTTACTGACGTTTTGCAAATCTTCCATCAGCGAGCCGTCGTATTCTTTGTCCACATCAGCAATGACGTAGCCAATCGTTGAATCGGTGCCGAGATATTGCGAAAGGACGTTCACGGAATTTTGCGCAAAAATCGTGTTCAGCTGCGACAATACGCCCGGAACGTTGCGGTGGATATGCAAAAGTCGGTGCGTGTTTTTGAGCGAAGGAAGCTGGATGCGCGGGAAATTGACGGATGCAAACGTGCTTCCGGCGGTCATATACTCCACGAGTTTGCTCGAAACAAATTCGCCGATATTGAATTGCGCTTCTTCGGTACTGCCGCCGATATGCGGCGTAAGCAGGACGTTGGGCATATTTTGGAACGGTGAAGCAAAGGTTTTTTCATTGCCAGCAGGTTCTACGGGGAATACGTCGAGCGCTGCACCGCCAAGTTTACCGGAAGCCAAGTGTTTATGCAGTGCGTCCAGATTGACGACGTGTCCCCGGCTGAGATTGATAAGGTGCGCACCGTCTTTCATCATCTGAAATTGCACATCATCAATGATGTTGGTATTCTCAGGATTGCCGTCAACATGGATTGTTACGACATCCGCCACGCGCAGCACCTCTTCCATCGAAGACATTTTGACGGCATTGCCGATGCTGAGTTTGTCAACGGCATCGTAGTAGTAAACCCGCATTCCAAGCCCTTCGGCAAGCACTGAGACTTGTGAGCCGATATTGCCGAAGCCGATAATACCGAGGCTTTTCCCGCGTACTTCTCGCGCACCAACGGCGGATTTTATCCATTCGCCCGCGTGAAGGCTAGAAATCTTGTTGTACAGCCCGCGCATGAGGAAAATAATTTCACCAATGACCATCTCCGCCACCGACCGCGTGTTGCTGTACGGGGCGTTGAAGGCAGGAATACCGCGCAGTGCGGCGGCATCAAGGTTGATTTGATTTGTGCCAATGCAGTATGCGCCGATGGCTTGCAAGTGCTTGGCATTGTCCAGCACCCGCTCTGTTACTTGTGTTCGTGAGCGTATGCCTAAAAGCGCCACGCCGTCGAGCGCTTTGATGAGGTCGTCCTCGTCAAGTCCCTGTTTGCGTGTTTCAATTTCAATGGGTTCGCCAAACTGAGCGTTTTGGAGGATTTTCACCCCCGATTCGTGGATGTTCTCAAGCAGAAGAATTTTCATAGAGGAAAATTGGGTCAATTACGGTGTTGATGATAATAATCTTAGTAGAAGACGAGGGGCGATAGATTGTTCAGGGGTAATTGGTCAGGTTATGCTGCCGATCAAACTGCGGAAATCCGCCGGACGGCGAAGAAGCCGCCCGACGGGATAATACCTAACCAGTCGCGCTTTCTCAATGCTTACCATTCTTCGGTACAAGGTCAAAGCGATTTTCATAGACTTTTTCAAATGCTTGAACAAAATCATCAAGATCGGCTCGGCTGAGTTGAGCGCGCATATACTCGTGGCTGAAGAGTTTGTTGTAGTGCATATCTTCGGTGACAGGACACAAGCCTTTGCTGTAATTCGGCTTCCCGTCATAGCGCGGGCAGTTGAACGAACATTTTGTGCCTTGCATGGTTTGATACATCGGTTGCAAGTAGAGTGGCTCTACATAGCCGTATCCCAGCAAACTTCCCGTTGTTTCGCGCAAATGTGCCGATGGCAATTCCGCTTGAACGGCTTGAATAAAAAGATTGCGGTGAACGCCAATAATATCGGCATCGAACTTAAATGCTTGTTGATAATACACATGGCGGCTATCGCGCTCCACGGGCGGAGTAATACCGGGAATCTGTGCAAGTTTTCCCGCAATGTAATGGCAATTTTCAATGCGTTCGGCGACGAGGCTCTCCAAACGGTCAAGTTGTGTGATGCCGATAGCGCATTGCATCTCGGTTAAACGGTAATTGAAGCCCATCATATTCGTAAAATCCGTTACGCCCTTGTCCTTCAGCGATGTTTCGGCGTGATTGCGAATAAGCTGAAGTTTTTCTGCAAAAACGTCGCTATTGGTTGTCACCATGCCGCCTTCGCCCGTGTGGATGTGCTTGTGATAGTTCAGGCTGAACACGCCCATATCGCCAATCGTCCCGACCATACGCCCTTTGTAGGTGGTAAGCGGTGCTTGAGCGCAATCTTCAATCACAATCAAATTATGTTTGCGGGCAATCGCCATAATCGGATCCATATCCGCCGCATGACCGAAAATATGCACCACCATAATCGCCTTGGTGCGCGGTGTGATGCGCTCTTCAATGCTTTTGGGGTCGAGTGTGTAGGTGTCGGGGTCAATATCAGCAAAAATCGGTACTGCGCCATAGACCAGCGCACAAATCGCCGAGGCGCTCATGGTGTAGGGCGACACAATCAGCTCGTCACCCGGTCCTAAGCCCGC
>JAAFHM010000449.1 GCA_013298375.1 Ignavibacteria bacterium
TTCCGATCTCATTGCTCACATTGCGCTGCGGGGTAATATTGGGCGTGTAATTGACGGGTCCACAGCCCGCAGTGCAGACAAAGCGGGGTTGCGTGGCATTGAGCAAAATAGAAATACTCGCCGAACCCCAATTTGCCGTAGCAAAATCCAAATCGCCATCATTGTCAAAATCTCCGGCAGCGCTCCATGAGCGAGGCGTAGAGCCAGTTTCAAAGTTTGTTGGTGTGAAAACCCCTGTGTTGTTGCCGCGTAGAACCGTGATGGTGCTGGAAAGTTCATTGGTGGTAATCAAATCTAATGCGCCGTCGCCATTAAAATCGCCGACCACAACCGACGTAACCCCGTCGCCTGTCGCGTGGGTGGAGTTTGGCGCGGCGGGAAACGTTCCATTGCCGAGATTGAGATAAATAGCTACTTGATTCGGAATACTGTACTGCGTTACGGCAATATCAAGCCAGCCGTCGTTATTGAAATCGCCAAGATCTACATCATACGCGGCTGCGAGCGCTCCGATAGACACAACGTTCATTGCTAAACTTGGACCTCTATTTTGCAGGATGGAAACGTTACCGGTGCCAAAAGCCTGCGTTGCAATAGCATCCACGTCGCCATCGTTGTCGATATCGCCACAAGCAATGGAAAAGGCATTCGCAATAAGCGGCGAGGTCATTGGTGAGCCGAATACGCCAAGACCATTATTCGGGAGTATGGAAATATTGCCCGTTAAAGCACCAGTATTGCCAACCAGAATATCTAAACTGCCATCACCATTCCAATCGCCTGTAGCCAAGCCATAGCGCGGTCCCCCTGTACCGGAAGCATAGCCGTTAGGAGCCGAAAATACAGCACCTCCAGTGCCCAACAGCACGGCCACATCGGGGTTAGCCGAAACAGCAATATCCATGATTCCATCGTTATTGAAATCCGCAGCGATAATCTCGGAAAGGCTGGCAAAGCCGGCTAAAGGGATGGTTGTTGGCGCTCCAAAAACGCCGCCAGCACCACCCAAAAGCATGGTCAAATTCGAGGAGTTTTCATTAGCAGCGCATACATCCAAATATCCGTCGTTGTTGAAGTCTGCGCTGACGATGCTGCGGGGATTTGTTCCCGCAATCGGGCGCTGTGTCTCGAAAAACGTCATGGGACCGAAATTGGCTTTGGTGCGGAATTGCCGCACTGTTCCGGTAGTCATTGGAACGGTGTTCAGTGGCGCATTAATTCTCGCCATCGTCGAAACGGTGAAATCAACTTTTTCACCCGGAAAAAAGCGTTTTCCAATAAGAGGCGCATTCGTAGCATTAAATGTTGCAGAATTTGCCGTGCCGCTCCATGAGCCGCCGCCGCCGATTCTGCTGCGCCCGCCCGTCATACCGCCGTAGATGCGGATGGGTCCGTTAGGGTTCGGTGGGGTTTGTGGTAATGCTGCAGTAGCGGTCGTGACATTTTGATTGAAGGACGTAAAAATAGCAATCGGTTCGACAACATTGTGGGCGTTTGCCACCGGGGAAGTTGTTGTGACCTTAAGTTCGGGCTGATGATTCAAGAGAATGGCGGTACGTCTGCCATTATCTATCGGGAGAACGAGGTCGAGGTCACCATCGCCGTCCATATCGGCGGCGGCAGGTATGGGGCTTTGTGGAAGAGCATTGTTGCTGCTTTCCACCAAAGGGCTGGAGAATGGCAAAGCAAAATTTCCTGCGCCGTCTCCTGCATGAAAGAAAACTTTTCCGTCAGCGAGTCTGGGTTTATAGCAACATCTAATTTTCCATCATTATCGAAATCGCCAAGGAGCGGCATTACGCCTGGGCTTCCGGTATTCACGATTCCGATATTCGCAAACTGAGCATTCGCCAGAGCAGTATTTCGCAATCTGGTGAAATTATTCGTACTGCTTGACGCGACGATAAGGTCGGCATAGCCATCACTCGTATAATCTCCCACAGCAAGTTCGTCGCAACTTGTCACCATATATTGCCAAGCTCCTGTCGGCGTGGCAAAGAGAGAATTTGCCCCGCCATTATACCCCTGACCGCGCCAAATCTCGACGTTAGTAGCATTTGCCGTTGCAATATCCATATCGCCGTCATTGTCGAAATCCGCAGCCACGAGAGTTTGCGGCGCTCCAGCCATTGCGACGTTATAGGCGAGGCTAAAAACTCCTACGCCATTGTTCAAAAACACCTGCAACGAAGGCACACCAGCTATAACCATGGCAATATCCATATCGCCATCGCCGTCGAAATCGGCGGCGGCAAGGCGATTAGCAATATTTGGCGGGTCACCAATCGTCGAGAGTACCGTGCCGAAACCGCCCGTTCCGTTATTTTTTCGTACCTCTACATTGCCTCCGGCAAGGCTGAAAGCAATATCCAATGCTCCGTCATTATCGAAATCAGCCGCAATGCTGTGATACACGGTAATCCCGCCCACAATATTTGCTCCGGCAATAAATTCCGAAGGAGCAGTGCCGATTTGCCGAAGAAGATTAAGCCCCTGACTGCTTCCTTGCAGAATATCCATTTTGCCATCATTATCAAAATCGCCAAGAGTCACGTTACGAGCAACACCAATGCCCATAGCATCATACCGCCGCGAATCTACAAACCGCCCAGAACCGCCACTGACCGCCGTGCGGAAGGAATACACGTGGGGACGAGGATTTGCTCCAAATGCCTGACTTGTTGCTCCGGTGACGGTGACAGAAACGACTTCCCCGGGCGAAAAGGTCTTCGCTGCTGGCGTTGTGACGCGCAGTTGTGTTGCTGCGGGCTGCGAGACAGTTGCTGCATTGCGAAAGCCGCGCAGTGAGCCATGCACGAAGAAATTCGTTGGCAAGGGCGGATTCATGTTTTCGTTGTAGCTGAAGGTGATTGGTGTCGTTGCGTTCGGGACGGTCGTGTTTGAGTGTGTCGAAGGCACGGGCGCAGGGGCGACGAGATACGGCTGTGGAAGCGGCGCTGTGGCAATAGCGAAGAAATTATTTGGTAGCGCAAGCAGTGGCGCGGAGGTAACGATATTGCCTACCGCAGAACCATGAATCGTTGAATACATCCCCGCTTGCGCGGCAGACATTGCAACGCGGGAATTGAGGGGTGGTGGTGAACCATAATCCAGAGCCATTGCGGAATTGGTAAAACCAGCCACAACGTCTTGTAAACGCCAATTTCGCGTAGAAATAAGTGCTGTAATGGGGGCATTAAATGTTGTTGCACCTAAAGGGCTGTAGGACATCCGCACAACGGGCGTACCGCCGCCGGAGCGAATATTTCGTAACTCCGAAGGGCTATACGCCCCTCCTGCATTACTAATCGGAAAAAGATAATTCGTGCCATCAGTATTTACGTTGGGAAGCAGTTGCCGCTCTAAAGGACCAGCTACCCAGCCGCTAGTGCGCACTACTGAGGCGGGCGCGGGATTAGTGATGCGGAGAAAATTTGCTACGCTTGTTCCACCCACTTGCCCCTGTGTCAGCGTCAACGTGCCGGAAACACTGAGGTTGCTGCCCATGTTCACACTGTTGGGCGCAGCCAAATTCACGGTAAAATTATTCAGTAAGCCCGTACCCGGGTCGAAGGTAAGGTTGCCCGTAAAATTGTCGTTGCCGTCGCCGATGGTCAGGTTAGAGGTCGCCGAGCCGATGAATGTGCTGGCGTTGAGCGTTCCTGCGTTGCCATTGAACGTGAGCGATTGATTATTCAGATTGATTTTGCCACTGGTAGCGGGTGCTGCATTACCAAGTGTGGAAGCGCCATTGGCGATAGTTGTGCCGCCAAGCGTGAGCGTCCCGTTGCTGACAGTTAATGTTTCATTGAATGTTTTGCCATTATTCAGCGTTACGATAGGCAGAGGCGCTGTTCCTGCGAAACCATTGATGAGCAGTTTGCCATTCATTAGGGTTGGAATCTCAATATCCGTCGTGGTGCGATTTGCATTGTTAATATTATATTCGAGTTGAGAATTGGTGTTGTAAGTTGGGGGATTGCCTGTAAATAATCCTGATGTCCCCATCGAACCATCGCTACACAAGACAAGGCGCGGGTTTGCCCCTAAAAATGTTAAGCCTCCGGCATTGGGATTATTGACTGTTCCATTAATCACTTCTAATACTTTTTCTGATGTTGTTGCGTCAATCACGTTGCCCGTCGGACCAAGTGTTAGCGTCGTTGCCGATGTCACCGAAAGC